>NZ_JBFAKX010000008.1:0-273607 GCF_040655935.1 Promicromonospora sp. NPDC050262
CACCGTAGTTTGTGGGCGGTTCTCTCGCAATAACAACGGCTTTGAAAGGGCGAAAATCCCGCACTCAACGAAGGATCACCAGCGGCCCAGGCGGTCGCTGAGCAGGGCTATCGCTATCGGGCCCGCCGTCGATGTGCGCAGGACGTGGGGGCCCAGGCGGGCCGTGACCGCGCCCGCCTCCGTGAGCAGGGCGACCTCGGCCTCGGAGATCCCGCCCTCGGGTCCGACGACGAGGAGCAGGGCGCCGGCGTCGGGCAGCGGGACCGCCGAGAGGCCGGTCGTGGCCTCCTCGTGCAGCACCACCACCGCGCCGCCCGCGGCGACCACCTCGCGGGCGCGGGCCGCGAGCTGCTTGGTGCTCAGGGACACGTCGACGTCGGGGATGCGCGCCCGGCGGGCCTGCTTCGTGGCGGCCCGCACGGTGCTGACCCAGCGGGCCCGCGACTTCGCGGCGCGGTCCCCGCGCCAGACCACCACCGACCGTTCGGCCTGCCACGGGATGATCGCGTCCACCCCGGTCTCCGTGGCGGCCTCGATCGCCATCTCGTCGCGGTCGCCCTTGGCGAGGGCCTGGACGAGCGTCACGACGACGTCGGGCACGGGCTCCACGACGGCCTGCTCGACGCGCAGGTGCACCTCGGCGCCGTGCACGGCCTCGACGACGGTCCGCAGGCGCACGCCGGCGCCGTCGACCACGTCGATCCGCTCCCCCGGCCCGCGCCGCTGGACCACGCCGGCGTGCCGGCCCTCGGCGCCGTCGAGCACGTACAGCGCGCCTGGGCCGTACCCGGACAGCGGGTGGGTGGCGGACGCCTCGGCGAGAAAGACTGGCGCGCTCATGGGTGCGCGGTCAGCGCCCACTGAGCTTGTCGCGCAGGCGCGAGAAGACGCCGCCCTGGACCGTCGCGAGCCGCGGCTCGGGCCGCTCCTCGCCGCGCAGCGCCGCGAGCTGCTGCATCAGCGCGGTCTGCTCCTCGTCAAGGCTCGTGGGGACCTGGACCTCGATGTGCACGTTCAGGTCGCCGCGCCCGTTGGAGTGCAGGTGCCCCACGCCGAGGCCCTTGAGCGTCATGACCTGGCCGGGCTGCGTGCCCGGGCGCAGGTCGATCTCCTGCAGGCCGTCCAGCGTGTCGAGCTCGAGCACGGTACCGAGCGCGGCCGCCGTCATCGGCACCTGGAGGGTGCAGTGCAGCTCGTCGCCGCGCCGCACGAACGTGTCGTGCGCGCGCTCCCGGATCTCCACGTACAGGTCGCCGGCGGGGCCGCCGCCGGGGCCGACCTCGCCCTGCGCGGAGAGCTTGATGCGCGTGCCGGTGTCGACGCCGGCGGGCACGTTCACCGCGACGGTGCGCCGCGAGCGCACGCGGCCCTCGCCGGAGCAGTCGGTGCAGGGCTCGGGGATCACGGTGCCGAAGCCACCGCAGGCGGAGCACGGCTGGTTGGTCATGACCTGGCCGAGGAACGAGCGGGCGACCCGCTGCACGGAGCCGCGGCCCTGGCAGACGTCACAGGTGCGGGCGTGGGTGCCCGGCCGCGCGCCGTCGCCGCCGCAGGTGTTGCAGACCACCGCGGTGTCGACCTGGATCTCACGCTTGGCGCCGAAGACGGCCTCGGCGAGGTCGAGGTCGAGGCGCACGAGCGCGTCGTTGCCGCGCCGAGCGCGCGGGACCGGGCCGGTCGGCTGCCCGCCGCCGAAGAAGGTCTCGAAGATGTCCTGGAACCCGAACCCGGCGCCGAACCCGCCGCCCGCGCCGCCGCCGGGCGACGTCGGGTCGACGCCCATGTCGTACTGCTGGCGCTTGTCGGGGTTGGACAGCACCTCGTACGCGCGCGCGACGTCCTTGAACCGGTCCTCGCCCGCGTCGCCGGCCACGTCCGGGTGCAGCTCGCGGGCCAGCTTGCGGTATGCCTTCTTGATCTGCTCGGGCGATGCGTCGCGCGGAACACCGAGAATCTCGTAGTAGTCGGTCACAGGTCTCTCTTTGTGGGGAGGTTTGTGGAAGTTCGGGTCAGCCGGGCAGCACTCGCGACAGGTAGCGCGCGACGGCGCGGACCGCGGCGATGGTGCCCGGATAGTCCATACGGGTGGGGCCGATCGAGCTCAGGATCGCGACGGTGTCGCCGTCGGACGAGCCGTAGCCGGACGTGACGACGGAGGTCTCCGCCAGTCCCGCCAGCCGGTTCTCGTGCCCGATGCTCACCGCCACCTTGGCGTCGTCGGTCATGTCGGTGAGGAGGCCGAGCAGGACGACCTGCTCCTCGAGCGCCTCCAGGACGGGCCGCAGGCCCTGCTCGAACCGCATGCCGGACCGCGCCAGGTTGGCCTGGCCGGTCAGCACGATCCGCTCCTCGCTCTCCTCGGCGAGCGCCGCGGTGACCACCTCGGCCACGGCCGTCGCCAGCGGGCGGTGCTCGGCCGGCATCGCCTCGGCGACCCCGGCGAACGCGTCACCGATGTCGGCGAGCCGGCGACCGGCGGTCGCCGCGTTCAGGCGGGCGCGCAGCTCGCCGAGCGTGCCGTCGTCCAGGTCGACCGGCACGTCGAGGAAGCGCTGCTCCACCCGGCCCGTGTCCGTGATGACGACGACGAGGAGCCGCCCCTCGGCCGTCGGCACGAGCTCCAGGTGCCGCAGCCCGGACCGGCGCAGCGACGGGTACTGCACCACGGCGACCTGGCCGGTGAGCTGGGCGATGAGCCGCCCGGCGCGGGCCACGACGTCGTCCAGGTCGACCGCCTCGGAGAGGAAGGTCTCGATGGCCCGCTTCTGCGGGACGGACAGGGGCCGCACCTCGGCGAGCTGGTCCACGAAGAGGCGGTAGCCCTTGTCGGTGGGGATGCGCCCCGCCGAGGTGTGCGGCTGGGCGATGAGCCCGGCCTCCTCCAGGGCGGCCATGTCGTTGCGGACCGTGGCCGGGGAGACGCCGAGCTGGTGGCGCTCCGTGAGGATGCGCGAACCGACGGGCTCCCGTGTGCGGACATAGTCCTCCACGATGGCCCGCAGGACATCGAGTCTGCGTTCCTCGCTCACCGCGCTCACCTCCGTCCCCAGGTAGAACGTCCGGGACGTGCGCCCGGGTTCCGGCCCGCTCACCGACACTGCCTTCCAGCACTCTCACCAACCGAGTGCCAATCCTACGCGGCGCGCGCCACCCGCCGGGTCCCCGACCCGCCGCGCTCCGCGCGCACCCGGGCCGGCCGCGCCGTCCCACCCCGTCGAACACGCGGCTGACCTGCAGGTCTTACCGTTCGCCGAGGGCTGAGCACCGAGCATAGGGCGATGCCTTAGGCGCGCCCACCCCGCACCGCGAACCCATCGCGAAAGATGCGGCGACCGCCCGATCCGCGCGACGTACCTCACAGACGAACCTGGAATCACCGCCGGCGAGGGGCCGGCGGTGACACCGGGAGGAACCACCATGTTCGGTTTTTCGGACTACGCCGAGTACCGCCGCAACGAGCGGGAGCTCGACCAGCGCAACGAGCGGGCCCGCGTGGCCCGGGAGCAGAAGGACGCGGCTCGCCGCCAGGCCGCCGCGCAGCGCACCGCCGAGCGTGGTGCCCGTGCCAAGGCGGCCGACGCCGTCCGGCCGCGCGTCGCCTGATCCCGCGGGGAGGGTGACCGTGCCGGGCGGCGGGCAGGCCCATGGAAGCAGCGGGCAGGCCGACGGAAAAGGACGGAACGACCACGGACCGGCATGGAACGATGAGCCCATGCCGGTCCCCCGTGCCCGCCTGGTGGGCCGAGCCCCTGAGCTCGGCGCGCTCGAGGCCGCTCTCGCCGACGTCCGCTCGGGCGGTAGCCGCACGGTCGTCGTCGCGGGCGAGGCCGGCATCGGCAAGACCCGGCTGCTCGACGAGCTCACCTCCCGGGCCGACGGCGCCCACGTGATCGTCGGCCAGTGTGCCGACTCCGGCTCGGGCCCGGTCCCCTACGCGGCGCTGGCGGGCCTCCTGCACGGGATCGTCCAGGCGGTGGGCCCCGAGACCGCCGTCGCCGCCGCCGGACCCGCGGCGGGCGCGCTCGCCGCGGTGACCCCTCAGCTCTTCGCGCCCGCGTCCGACGCCGGGGCCGACCGCATCCCCGAGGTCCTCACCGACCTCCTCACCGCGCTCGCCGCGCAGCGCCCGTTCGTCGTGGTGCTGGAGGACCTGCACTGGTCCGACGACATCACGCGCGCCGTCGCCGTGCGCCTCGCCCGCACCGCGCCGTCCGGCCTCCTGCTGCTGCTCAGCTACCGCAGCGACGACGTCGGCCGGGCGCACCCGCTGCGGACCGTCATGGCGGAGCTCGACCGCGCCCGGCTCGCCACGCGGCTCGACCTGTCCCGGCTCGGCGCCGACGAGGTCCGCGAGATGGCGCGGGACCTGCTCGCCGAGCCCGCCCGCCCGGGCACCGGGCTCGGCGGCGCTCCCGGGAACCTGACCGACCTGAACGACCTGGTCGACCTGGCGGACCTGACCGACCTGGCCGACCGCAGCGAGGGCGTCCCCTTCTACGTGGAGGAGCTGGTCGGCTTTCTCGGCACCGACCTGCCCGACTCGCTGCGCGACATCCTCCTGCTGCGCTACTGGAACCTGAGCCGCCGGGCCCAGGCGCTGTGCCGGGTCGTCGCGGCCAACCCCCGGGTGCGCTACGACGTGCTGGACGCGGTGCTGGCCGACGCCGCGGCGGACGGGCCCGACCACGAGGAGACCGCTCGCGAGGCGGTCGACGCGCGGGTGCTGGTGGTCACCGACGTCGGCTACACGTTCCGGCACGCCCTGGTCCAGGAGGCCGTGTACGCCGAGCTGCTGCCGGGCGAGCGACGTCGGCTGCACGCCGCGTACGCGCGCGTGCTGGAGCGCGCCTACCCGCCGGGCGCCCGGTCGGTGGCCAAGCTGTCCCGGATCGCCGACCACTGGTGGCGCGCGGGAGTGCTCGACCAGGCGCTGGCGGCCGCCGTCGCCGGGCACAACGCCGCGGCGGCCGACGCCGCGTCCGCCGCCTCGGTGGCACTGGGCGAGCGGGCGCTGGAGCTCTGGGAGCAGGTGCCCGACGCCGAGGCCGTGGCCGGCCTGCCGCACCACGAGCTGCTGCGCACCGTCGCCGAGTCGCTGCGGGGCTCCACCCGGACCGCCCGCGCCCTCGCGGTGGCGCACGAGGCGGTCGCGGAATGGCCCGACGACGACCCGGTCGGGCTGGCCCGCGCGCTCAGCGACACCGCGCTCATCGCCGGCCAGGCGGGCTCCGACGAGGGGCCGGGCCTCATCGAGCGGGCCCTCGCGCTCGTCGAACCGGGCCGGGACGACGCCGTGCGCGGCCAGCTCCTGATCCTGCGCGCCCGCCGCGCGATGCTCGACGGCCGGTCGAAGGAGGGCATGGAGTCGGCGACCGCCGCCTACGAGGCGGCGACGGCGATCGGCAGCGACGAGATCAGGGCGGTCGCGCTGAACCTGCGCGGGGTGAGCCGCATGCAGCTCGGTGACATGGACGGGTTCGCGGAGATCGAGCGCGGGCGCGCGGTCGCGGGCGACGCCTGGCAGGGCCTGAGCCGGTACTACATCAACGGCTCGGACGCGCTGCTCACCGTGGGCGACGCGGCCGGCGCCGCGAAGATCGCGGAGGAGGGGGTCTCCGCGGCCCGCCGGTACGGGGCCTCCGAGGGTTCCCGCGTCATGATCGAGGGCAACATCGTCGAGGCACAGATCGACCTGGGCGACTGGGCCGAGGCCGCCGCCTGGTACGAGCGGACGGTCCCCCTGGTGCACGACAGCGTCTATGCCGTGTACCTGGGCGAGCGCCGCACCTGGCTCGCGATGTGGCGCGGGTTCGTGGAGCAGGCGCAGGCCGAGGCGCGGCGCAGGGCCGCCACCTGGGACCGGTTCGGCCGCCTGGAGGCGCAGATCCGGTCGCGGGTCGCGACCACCCGGGCGGAGCTGGCCCTGCTGCGCGACGAGCCGGACGAGGCCCTGGAGCGGGTGTCGGCGGTGATCGCGCCGGACGATCCGCACATCCCGGTCTATGACCTGCCGCGGCTCGCGGTGGCGGCCCGGGCGATCGCCCGGCTGCGGCAGCAGGGCCGGGACGTCGACGACGCCCCGTACCGTGTCGAGCTCGCCCGGTGCACCCACTGGCCCACGTACCCCGTGTGGTCCGCGGTGTTCGAGGCGGAGCTCGGGACCGGCCCGTGGACGGCGGCGGCAGAACTGCCCGGCCCCGCCCACCTGCGGCTCCACGCGCTGTACCGCGAGGGCGCACGGCTGCTGGAGGCCGGCGACCGGGCCGGGGCCCGCACCACGCTCGGGACGGCCGTGACGGAGGCGGAGCGGATCGGCGCGGGGCTGGTGGTGCGGCAGGCGCTGGACCTGTCGACCCGGGCGGGGCTGCTCGACGGCGGGACCGGGCTGGCGGGACCGGCCAGGGCGGCCGGCGCGCCGCCGTCGGACGCGGGGACGGACTCCCTGACCGCCCGTGAGCGGCAGGTGCTGGCCCTGGTGGCCGAGGGCCTGACCAACGGGCAGATCGCCGAGCGGCTGTTCATCTCGGCCAAGACCGCGTCGGTCCACGTCTCGGCGATCCTCAGGAAGCTGGGCGTCGCCACGCGCACCGAGGCGGCGCTGCGCGCGAGCCGCTGATCCCGCTCGCCTCGACCGCCCCACCCGTCGTTGAGTGCTGGACATTCGCCCTCGATGACACTCCGGAAGGGCGAAGATCCAGCACTCAACGGGTAGGGCGACCTAGGCTCGCGACGTGTTCGACGAACGGTATGGGTCCGATGTCCTGTCCCCCCAGTTTCCTGGCGCGCAGCGAGGGCGGCGGCCGACGTCGCAGCCCACGCCCGCCGAGCAGGGCCTCGTGGTCGAGGAGGTCGAGACCGGCTGGGTCGGCGCGGTGGTGCGCGTCGAGAAGTCCGGCGGCATGCACGTGGTGGTCCTGGAGGACCGTCGCGGCCGGACCCGCACCTTCCCGCTCGGCCCGGGGTTCTGGGTCGAGGGCAAGCCCGTCGAGCTCACCGCACCCGTCGTGAACCGCGCCCCCGCACAGCCCACCCGCACGGCCTCCGGGTCGGTCGCGGTGCACGGCGCCCGGGCGCGCGTCGCCCGCGGCAGCCGCATCTGGGTGGAGGGCAAGCACGACGCCGAGCTCGTCGAGAAGGTCTGGGGCGACGACCTGCGCGTCGAGGGCGTGGTGGTCGAGATGCTCGACGGCGTGGACCACCTCGCCGAGCGCCTGGCCGAGTTCGGGCCCGACGCCGAACGCCGGGTCGGCGTGCTCGTGGACCACCTGGTGCCCGGTTCCAAGGAACAGCGGCTCACCGACGAGGCGCTGCGCACCGTCCCGCCGGGGACGGTGCTGGTGCTGGGCCACCCCTACGTGGACGTGTGGCAGGCCGTGCGCGCCGAGCGCCTCGGGCTGGAGCGCTGGCCCGTGATCGACCGCGGTACCGAGTGGAAGCTCGGCATCCTGCGGTCCCTGGGCTGGCCTGCGCAGACGCAGGCGGACGTCGCCCGCGGCTGGCAGCGGATCCTGGGCACCGTGCGCGACTTCCGGGACCTCGACCCGGCCCTGCTCGGCCGCGTCGAAGAACTTATCGATTTCGTGACCATCTCGTAAGGCACAGCCTCTACGGTTGGTCATATGTCCGAAAACCCGCAGGAGCCGCAGGCTCCTCAGCAGCCCGGCCCGGCGCCCCAGCAGCCCGGCCCCGCACCTCAGCAGCCGCAGGACGCCCCGGCCTACGGGACGCCCCAGCCGCAGTCGCCCTACCAGGGTCCGCCGCAGGCCGGCCCTGCCTACAGCGGGCCCTACCAGCCGCAGCCGCTCACGCCGTCGGACGAGCGCATGTGGACGGTCTTCGCCCAGATCGGCCCGTTCCTGGTGTCGTTCATCGCGCCCCTGGTGATCTGGCTGGTGCTCCGGGAGCGCAGCCAGTTCGTCGACCAGGAGGCCAAGGAGTCGCTGAACTTCCAGATCACCATGGTCATCGCGCAGATCGCCGCGGCGATCATCACCGCGATCACGTTCGGGATCGGCGGGATCGTGTACCTCGCGTTCATCGCCGCGATCGTGTTCATGATCCTGGCGGCCGTGGCCAACGGCAAGGGCGCGCCCTACCGCTACCCGGTGAACATCCGCTTCATCAAGTAGTCGGCAACGATCCGTCGATCGCCGAGTCAGTGTGCTGACTCGGCGATCGACGGATCGGCTCAGGCGACGGCGGGCCCCGCCGTGCCCGGACCGGCCACCGCCGGGCCGCTCGCGACCGGTCCGCCGGTGATCCGGCGGAACGCGAAGGCCAGGGCCAGGAGCGACAGCGGGATGGTGATGAACAGGCCGAGCCCGCACACCAGCGCGCCCACGATGTTGATGCCCAGGAGCGCGAGCTCCAGCAGGAACACCGCGCCGAAGTTCTGCCCCACCAGCCGGAACGAGCCGGTCAGGGCGTCCCACGCGTTGAGGTCGCGGTCGACCACGTTGTGGTAGGTGAACGGCGCGAAGATCGCCAGGGCGATGAGGCCCAGGCCGCACAGGAGCAGGCCGACGAAGCCCGCCACCAGCAGCAGGAGCGCCGCCAGGATGATCATCGGGTAGCTGTTCACCTTGAAGAGCGTGCCCCAGGTCGCCTTCTCGCCCGAGACCTCACGCAGGGCCGCGTTGATCCCGAGGGCGCCGAGGATCGAGTTGATCAGCGAGCCGAGCAGCCCGAGCAGCGAGCCGCCGAACGACACCCCGGTCGCCGTGGACGAGCTGATGTCGCCGCGCATCGCGGCCTCGTTGATCTCCTGGTAGTCACCGAACGAACTGGCGTTGAAGATGGCGCCCACGGCGAACGAGAGCAGGATGAAGAGCACCCAGAAGAGCCAGTTCCCCGTGAAGCGGCGCCACCCGAAGCTCAGTGCCTCGCCGACGGCGAACGGCGTGGACGACTGCGTGCCGTAGGGCACGCCCGGACCCCCGTAGGCGGGCGGCTGACCCGCCCCGCCATAGGGCGGAGGCTGGGTGGCACCGCCGTAGGGCGACTGCTGACCGGCGCCGTACGGCGGCGGCTGCGCGGGCCCGCCCGGCTGCGTCGGCCCGCCGGCCGGGTTCTGCGGCGGTGTCGGACCGCCGGCACCCGGCTCGTACGGGTTCTGCGGAGTGTTCTCGCTCATGTGATCCCCTTTTCACTGATCAGTGATCCGAGGCCACCTTCACCTTTTCTCCGCAAGTCCGCATGTGCAACTGCCGAGTTGTTACCCGCGGGTCAGGACCGGACCGGCTCCCCGGTCCACCGCTGGACGAGGTAGGCACCCAGCAGGAGCATCGCCGGCGCGACCACCACCAGGCCGATCCCGCACGTGAAGATCGACGCGACGGCCAGCCCGGCGAAGATGCCGAAGAACGCGAACGCCGCGCCGAGATGGGACAGGACCAACCCGACGCCCCCGCCGAGCGCACGGCCGAAGCCCACGCGCTTGAGCAGCAGGAAGGGCACCGGGAGCAGGAGCAGCGTGCAGACCAGCTGGATCAGGCCACCCACCACCGGGACGGCGGTGCCGACGAACCCGATCACTCCCGCGAGCAGCGCGTACCCGACCAGCCCGCCGAAGCCGCGCAGCAGGAAGAAGTCCCGGAACCGGACCTTGCGGGTGCGGGTGGCGGCGAGCGCGCCCGCGTACAGGAGCGCCTGCAGCAGGAAGCTGACGGCGGTGCCCGCCGCGCCCAGCGCCCTGGCCTCGAACGACTGCCCCGCGGCCAACGCGGCGTCCAGTGCCGCCGGGTCGGTGGAGCTCGACAGGGCGTCCATGCTGGACGGGCTGAACAGGAGGACCACCGCGATCTGCGCGACGCCGAGCGCGAGGCTCATCAGCACCCAGGTGCCCCAGCTCGTGCCGAACGCGCCCCAGGCCCAACGCCACGCGCCACCGATCGTCGCGGGCGCGTCGTCGGGCTGCGGCTCCGGCTCCTGGACCGGCGAGTACGCCGGAAGCTGCGGGGGCGGCGTCTGGTACTGCTGCTGGTAGCCGCCGTGCGGGTACTGCGGGGGCTGGTAGTCCGGCCGGCCGTAAGGGTTGGCGGGGCGGCCGTACGGGTCGCGCGGGCCGTACGGGTCGGGCTGCTGCGGGGCCTGGCCGCCCTGCGACCGGGGGTCCGGGTGCTGTCCGGAGGAGGGATCCTGCGGGTTCCAGCCGCCGTAGGTGTTGCTCATGCGCGTGCCCCTTGTCAGGCGGGACCGAGCCGCCTCGTAACGGTATGAACAGCACAAGATATCGACGATTTCGCCTACCACGCAAACAAACGAAAAGCACCTTTTGCGTGACGAAAGGGGGCGCGAATCAGGCGGTCAGGTCGCGCACGACGGCGTCGGCCAGCAGGCGCCCGCGGCGCGTCAGGACGGCGCGCGCGGTCCCCGCGCCGGAGGTACGGGCACCCGGCGTGCCGGTGCCGGGCGTCGCCGTACCAGGCGTCCCGGTGCCAGGCGTCCCGGTGCCAGGCGTGCCGACCCCGAGGGCGGCGCGGCCGTCCAGCAGGCCGCGGGCCACGAGGCCCGCCACCGCGGTACGGCCCTGCGCCGAGAGCACGCCGAGGTCGAGCCCCTCGCGCAGCCGTACACCGAGCATGACGCGCTCCAGGTGCGCCTCCTCCCGCGTGAGCAGCTCCCGCCCGGCGCCCGGGCTGTGCCCGGCCTCCAGCCGCGTCGCGTAGGCGCGGGGGTGCTTCACGTTCCACCAGCGGACGCCGGCGGGCGTCTCGGCGGCGGGCGTCTCGTCGGGGCCCGGGGCCGGGACGGGCGCCCCACCCGCCGTCGGTGCTGACACGTAGCTGTGCGCGCCCGGACCCACGCCCCACCAGTCGTCGCCGCGCCAGTAGCCCACGTTGTGCCGGCACTCGCGGCCCGAGCGCGACCAGTTGGACACCTCGTACCAGCGCAGGCCGGCCGCGGTGAGCAGGTCGTCGGCCAGCTCGTACTTGGCGGCCTGGTCGTCCTCGTCGGGCAGGCTCACCTCGCCGCGGCGCACCTGCGCGGCCATCTTGGTGCCCGGCTCGACCACCAGCGCGTAGGCGGACACGTGGTCGACGCCGGTGGCCAGCGCCGCCTCGACGCTGGTGCGCCAGTCGTCCAGGGACTCGCCCGGCGTGCCGTAGATGAGGTCCAGCGAGACGTCCAGGCCCGCGTCCCGGGCCCAGCGCACGACGTCGGGGATGCGCAGCGGGTCGTGGGTGCGCTCCAGCGTCGCCAGCACGTGCGGCACCGCCGACTGCATGCCGAACGAGACCCGCGTGAACCCGGCGTCGGCCAGGACACGCAGGGACTCGGGCGTGACGGAGTCCGGGTTGGCCTCGGTGGTGACCTCGGCACCGTCCGCCAGGCCCCAGGCCTCCCGGATCCCCGTCAGCACCCGGGCCAGGTCCTCGGCGGGCAGCATCGTCGGGGTGCCGCCGCCGAAGAAGACGGTCGAGACCGCGGCGGGCGACCGTCCGGCGTCGGACAGGACCTGCCGCGCGAGGGAGACCTCACGCAGCGCGGTGGTCGCGTAGGCCGCCTGGTTGGCGCCGCCGCCCAGCTCGGACGCCGTGTAGGTGTTGAAGTCGCAGTACCCGCAGCGCACCGTGCAGAACGGGACGTGCACGTACACGCCGAACGGCTGGGCGGTGACGACCGGTTCCGACGGGCGCGCCCAGGCGGGCAGCCCGCCGTCGTCGGGCACGGGGATGCCGGGGGGAAGTGCGGGCACCTACTTCTTCTTCTCCTTGGGGGCCGCCGCGTCGGAGGAGAGCGCTGCGATGAACGCGTCCTTCGGCACCTCGACGGAGCCGATGTTCTTCATGCGCTTCTTGCCCTCCTTCTGCTTCTCCAGCAGCTTGCGCTTACGGCTGATGTCGCCGCCGTAGCACTTGGCGAGCACGTCCTTGCGCATGGCGCGGATGGTCTCGCGGGCGATCACGCGCGCGCCGATGGCCGCCTGGATGGGCACCTCGAACTGCTGGCGCGGGATGAGCTCCTTGAGCTTGGCGGTCATCATCACGCCGTAGGAGTAGGCCTTGTCCCGGTGCACGATGGCGCTGAACGCGTCGACCTGCTCGCCCTGCAGCAGGATGTCGACCTTCACCAGGTCGGCCGCCTGGTCGCCCGACGTGTCGTAGTCGAGCGACGCGTAGCCGCGGGTCTTGGACTTGAGCTGGTCGAAGAAGTCGAAGACGATCTCGGCGAGCGGCAGGTGGTAGCGGATCTCGACGCGGTCCTCGGACAGGTAGTCCATGCCCTGCAGGTCGCCGCGCTTGGACTGCGAGAGCTCCATGACGGCGCCCACGAACTCGCTCGGGGTGAGGATCGTGGCCTTGACGACGGGCTCACGCACCTCCTTGATCTTGCCCCCGGGGAACTCCGACGGGTTGGTCACCTCGATGGTGGTGTTGTCCTCCATCGTCACGTCGTAGATGACGTTCGGGGCGGTGGAGATGAGGTCCAGGTTGAACTCGCGCTCCAGGCGCTCGCGCACGATCTCCAGGTGCAGCAGGCCGAGGAAGCCCACGCGGAAGCCGAAGCCGAGGGCCACCGACGTCTCGGGCTCGTAGTTGAGCGCGGCGTCGTTGAGCTTGAGCTTGTCCAGGGCGTCACGCAGCACGGGGTAGTCGGATCCGTCGATCGGGTACAGGCCCGAGAAGACCATCGGCTTGGGGTCGCTGTAGCCGCCGAGCGCCTCTGTGGCCGGCTTGGCCGCGTTGGTCACGGTGTCGCCCACCTTGGACTGGCGCACGTCCTTCACGCCGGTGATCAGGTAGCCCACCTCGCCCACGCCGAGCCCCTTGGTCGGGTGCGGCTCGGGCGCGCTGACGCCGATCTCCAGCAGCTCGTGCGTGGCCCGCGTGGACATCATCGCGATCTTCTCGCGCGGGTTCAGGTCGCCGTCGACCACGCGCACGTAGGTGACCACGCCGCGGTAGGTGTCGTAGACCGAGTCGAAGATCATGGCGCGCGCCGGGGCGTCCGGGTCGCCGACCGGGGCCGGGACGCGCTGCACGATGCGGTCGAGCAGGGCCTCGACGCCCACGCCCGTCTTGCCGCTGACCTTGAGCACGTCCGCCGGGTCGGAGCCCACGAGGTTCGCCAGCTCCTCGGCGTACTTCTCGGGCTGCGCCGCCGGCAGGTCGATCTTGTTGAGGACCGGGATGATCTCGAGCTCGTTCTCCATGGCCAGGTACAGGTTGGCCAGGGTCTGCGCCTCGATGCCCTGCGCGGCGTCGACCAGCAGCACGGCGCCCTCGCACGCGGCCAGCGACCGGGAGACCTCGTAGGTGAAGTCCACGTGGCCGGGCGTGTCGATCATGTTCAGGGCGTGCGGGGTGCCGTCGAGCTCCCACGGCATGCGCACCGCCTGCGACTTGATGGTGATGCCGCGCTCACGCTCGATGTCCATCCGGTCCAGGTACTGGGCGCGCATCGCGCGCGCGTCGACGACACCCGTCAGCTGGAGCATGCGGTCGGCAAGGGTCGACTTGCCGTGGTCGATGTGCGCGATGATGCAGAAGTTGCGGATCAGCTCGGGCGCCGTGGCATTCGGCTGGATGCGCGCCGTGAGCGCAGGACCGGGGATGGGCAAAGCGTTCTCGCTCCGTCGTCAGGGTGGTGTCGTCAGGATCGTGGCCGGGATGGGCGGGGGCCGACCATCATTCTCCCACGTCCCGTACGAGCCGGGTGCGGCGCCGGGGCTGTTCCCCGGCACCGCACCCGCGCCTCGTCAGACGGGCTGGCCCGCCGTGGTGCGCGGCAGCAGGCGCCGCAGCACGTCGGCGAGGGTCACCACGCCGAAGTCCGCCGCGGGTCCGTCCGGCCCGTCGGCGTCCGACCGGGGCACGACGGCGAGGTGGTTGCCCGTCTCGCGCATTCTCGTCAGCGCGGTGTGCAGCGGCACGTCCGCGGCCAGCTCGAAGACGGGCCGGGTGACCTCCGTGACGGGCGCGTCGTCGGCCAGCAGGAGCGTGTCCCGGACATGGACCACGCCCTCCGGCCGCCCGCCGTCACCCTGCACCAGGATCCGCAGGTGGCCGGAGACGCGGGACGCCTCCTGCACCTGCGCGGCCGTGGCGTGGTGCCCCACGGCGGACGGCGCCGCGTGGTCGGCCAGCAGGTCCTCGACCGTCAGGCGGCGCAGGTCGAGCGCGCCCGAGAGCTGCGCCGAGTAGGCCATGTCGAGGGCGCCCACGCTGGCGGAGTGCTCCACCAGGTGCCGCAGGTCGTCCGGGCCTTGCCCGGAGGCGACCTGGTCCGCCGGCTCGACGCCGACGCGGCGCAGGCACCAGTTCGCGGCGCCGTTGAGCGCCAGGAGCACGGGCCGGGTCACGACCATGAACGCCCGCATCGGCAGCGCCAGCATCGTCGCGCTGGCCTCGGGGTGGGCGATGGCCCACGACTTGGGCGCCATCTCCCCCACGACCAGGTGCAGGAACGTGACGATGACCAGGGCCAGCACGAAGCCCGCGACGTCGGCGGCCCAGTAGGGCGCGCCCCACGTCTCGAACACCGGCGTCAGCCAGTGGTGCACGGCCGGCTTGGTGATGGCGCCGAGCGCCAGGGTGCAGACGGTGATGCCGAGCTGCGAGCCGGCCAGGAGCACCGTGAGCTCGCTGGAGCTGCGCAGCGCCGCCCGCGCCGAGCGGCTGGTCGGCGCGGCGTCCTCCAGGCGGTGCCGCTTGGCGGCCAGGAGCGCGAACTCCACGGCCACGAAGAACGCGCTCAGCGCGATGATCACGACGGTCGCGGCCAGGACGACCCAGGGGTTGCTCATCGGGTCTCCTCCTTCTCGGCACCGGCGTGGTCGACGGCGGGGGTCTCCGCAGGCTCCTCGGGTGTCTCGGCCTCGACCACGGTGACCCGGACGTGTGACGGCACGTGCCGCTCCACGTCCAGCACCTCGATGCGGAGCACCTCGGGCGGCGGCGGGTCCGTGGCCACCAGGGTGGCGGGGTCCACCGGCAGCGCGACGTCGACGACGTCGCCCACCGCGGGCAGCGCGCCGTGCACGGCGATGGCCAGCCCCGCGATGGTCTCGTGGTCGCCCTCCGGCAGGTCGCGCTCGACGGCCCGCTCCACCTCGTCGAGGTGGACGTCGCCGGCCATGACCCAGACGCCGTCCGACGCCGCGGTCACGGGGTCGATCTCGTCGTCGTGCTCGTCGGTGATCTCGCCGACGAGCTCCTCGGCGAGGTCCTCGACGGTGAGCACGCCGGCGAACCCGCCGTACTCGTCGACGACGCACGCCATCTGGTTGCGCGTGGCCGACAGCTCCCGCAGGGCGTCGGGCAGCGCCATGGACGTGGGCAGCACCAGCGCGGGGCGCAGCAGGTCGGCGACGGTCGTCGCCTCCGGCGGCGCGGACAGCAGGTCCGTCAGGTGCACGACGCCGGTGACCTCGCCGTCGTCGTCGACCACCGGGTAGCGGGAGTGGCCCGCCGCCATCAGCTCGCGCACCTGCGCGAGCGTGTCCTTGCTGTGCACCACGCCCACGCGGGCGCGCGGGATCATGGCGTGCTCCACGTCCTGGCGCGGGAAGTCCAGGATGCGGTCCAGCAGCACCGACAGGTCGCCGGGCAGGTCACCGCTGGCGCGCGAGTCCGCGACGATGTGCTCCAGGTCGCGGGCCGTCGCCGAGTGCTCGACGTCG
This sequence comes from Promicromonospora sp. NPDC050262, assembly GCF_040655935.1. Taxonomy (NCBI): domain Bacteria; kingdom Bacillati; phylum Actinomycetota; class Actinomycetes; order Micrococcales; family Promicromonosporaceae; genus Promicromonospora; species Promicromonospora sp. NPDC050262. Next base: position 15,626 of record NZ_JBFAKX010000008.1, read on the forward strand.
TGCACCGGCTCGATGCGCAGCAGGCGCAGGAGCGCGTTGGACGCGGCGTCGAACACCTTGATGAGCCAGCCGAAGACGGCGAGGTAGATCGTCGTGGACCGGGCCAGCCACAGCGCGACCGGCTCCGGCCGCGCGATCGCCAGGTTCTTGGGCACGAGCTCGCCGAACAGCATCTGGACGAGCGTCGAGAACAGGAGCGCGAGGACGGTGCCGACGGCGACGCCCGTGCCGACCGGCACGCCGACGCCGCCGAGGGCCTCGCCCAGCGCCTCACCGACGAGCGGTTCGGCGACGTAGCCGACGAGCAGGCCGGTGACCGTGATGCCGAGCTGTGCGCCGGACAGCATGAAGCTGGTCCGCCGGGTCACGCCGAGCGCGCGCCGCGCCCCGGCGTCGCCGGCCTCGGAGCGGGAGGCGAGCCGCGCGCGGTCGACCGCCATGTACGCGAACTCCTGCGCGACGAAGTACCCCGTCACGGCGGTGATCACCAGGATCACCACGACCCCCAGCAGGAGGGAGATCACCCAGGTCAACGCATCCACCTCCTCTCGGTGGTGCGGAGACGTGCGTTCGGGCCGGGACTATGACTGTCGGGGTCCATGATCCTTCACTGGTGATCGTGCGGTTGTGTCTCGGGCCGAGGGTCTCGGACCGGATGCGCGGCGCGCATCGCGTGGAGAACGTCGGAGCTGGTTCCACGGTTCCACGGCGCGCGGAGGTCGTCATCCGGAGCGCTTGTCCGTACCGGCGGGACGGCGGACGGCGTGTCGGTGGCACGCGGTACCTTTCCGCACATGACCCTCGACCACCTGGCCCTGCTGGCCCGGTTCCAGGACGACTTCCTGGCCGCGATCCCCGCCGCCGACGCCGGCGCGCGGGTGCCCGCCTGCGGCGACTGGACCGTGCGCGAGCTCGTGGAGCACATCGCGGAGGTGCACCACTGGGCCGCGGGCAACGCCCGTGGGGTCAAGGGCGTGGCGCTGGGCGACGGACCGTTCGACCTGGCGCCGCACTACGCCGCGCAGGCGGCGGAGCTGCGCCGGTCGCTGTCCGAGCTCGACCCCGAGGCCGACTGCCGGGTCCTGGCCCACCCCGCGCCCCTGGGCCCCGGACCGGTGCGGTTCTGGCACCGCAGGCAGACCCACGAGACGCTCGTGCACCTGCACGACCTGCTGGCCGCCTCCGCGGGCACGGCCAGGGCGGGCCTCGTCGGGGCGGCGCCGGAGGTGTGGGCCGACACGGTCGACGAGGTGGTGAGCGTGCTCCAGCCCCGGCAGGTGGGCCTGGACCGCATGGTGCCGCTCCGTTTCCCGGTGGTGCTGGTCGCGACGGACCTCGCCGGGGCGCCCACCTGGGTACTCGGCGCCGCGGGCGAGCGCGCGGACGAGGTGGCGCCCGACGTCGTCGTCGCCGGGCCCGCCGAGGGGCTCGCGCTGACGCTGTGGCGCCGGCTGACGCCGGACGAGGCGGGGCTCACGGTCACCGGTGACCGCGGCGACCTCGAGGCGGCGCTGGCGCAGCCGATCGTGCCGTAGCGATCGTGCCCTGTCCGGTGCGCTGCCCTGTCCGGTGCGCTCGAAATGCGCTGGCCCGCCGGACCGCGCCGGTGCCACGGTGTGGCCATGAGCCTGCACGACGACGAGGTCGTCTCCACGCCGGACCTCGTCCGTCGCCTGGTCGCGAGCCAGTTTCCCCGCTGGGCACACCTCCCCGTGACGCCCGGGCCGCCCGGCGGCACCGACCACCACCTGTTCCGGCTCGGCGACGAGCTGCTGGTCCGCATGCCCAAGATCGGCTGGGCCCAGGACCAGGCGGGCAACGACGCCCGCTGGCTCCCGCTCCTCGCGCCGCACCTGCCGCTCCGGCTGCCCACGCCGGAAGCGGTCGGTGAACCCGGAGAGGGCTTCCCGTTCCGCTGGTCGGTGACACCCTGGCTCGACGGCGCGTCCCCCGCCGTCGGCGCGCTCGGAGCCGACGCCGCCCGGCAGCTCGGCGAGTTCGTCACGGCCCTGCGGGCCGTGAGCACCGCCGGCGGTCCCGTCAAGGACGGCACGTCCCGCGGCGTCCCGCTCGCCCGGCTGGACGACGGCGTGCGCGCCGCCATCGCCGAGTCCGGCACCCGCATCGACGGCCGCGCCGCGACGAAGATGTGGGACCAGGCGCTGGCCGCCCGCCCGGCGACCGAGAACTACTGGATCCACGGCGACCTGCTGCCCGGCAACCTCCTGGCCCGCGGCGGGAGCATGACCGCCGTCATCGACTGGGGCGGCGTGGGCGTCGGGGACCCGGCCGCCGACCTGATCCCCGCCTGGACCCAGTTCGCGGGCGAGGAGCGCGCGGCCTTCCGCGCGGTGGCCGCCGACGGGCTCACCGACTCCTCCGACGCCTGGGCGCGCGGGCGCGGCTGGGTGCTGGTCCAGGCGGTGATCGGGCTGCCGTACTACTGGGACCGCTGGCCCGAGTTCGCGCGGGCGTGCCAGGACCGGGTCGCGGCGGTGCTGGCGGACTGACGGGCGCCGTCGGGGGCTGCGTCCGGGGCCGGCGCCGGCCGGGGACGCCGGGACCTGCGCAGGCCGGGGCCGCGGGCTCCCGACCGATGAGTTCCGCGCGCCTCCGTCGTCGGACGGACATGACCGACCACGCGACCACCAGCCAGGGCGACCGCGTCGCCTACGACCTGCACGGCACCGGGCCGGCCCTCGTCTTCGTGACGGGTGCGGGACCGGACCGCGCCGACGACCCGATCACCGCCGAGACCGCCCGGCGGGCCGCCGACGCCGGCCTCACCACCGTCACCTTCGACCGCCTCGGCCGCGGGGAGAGCCCCGCCGAGGGCCGCCTCGACCTGGACCGCGAGCTGGTGGCCGTCGCCGCGATGATCGAGGTCGCGGGCGGGTCCGCGGTGCTGGTCGGGCACTCGTCTGGCTGCTCGGTCAGCCTGCGGGCTGCCGCGGCGGGGCTGCCCGTCACCGGCCTCGCGCTCTGGGAGGCGCCCCTGGGCGACCCCGCCGCGACCACGCAGGCGTGGGCCGACGAGATCGAGCGCCTGCTCGACGCGGGCGACACCGAGAACGCCATGCGGCACTACATGAAGGACATGCCGCCCGAGTGGCTCGCGGGGATGGAGGCCTCCCCGGACTGGCCCGTGCTGGCAAGCACCGTCGCCGCCTACCGGGCCGACGCCCAGTCGCTGGCGTGGGCGCAGCACGCGCTGGAGGACGGCACGCTCGACGTCACGGTCCCGGTGCTGGCGATGTACGGGACGCAGACCTTCCCGGAGATGCCCGTGGCCGCGGCGAGCATCGTGGCGCAGGTGCCCAAGGGCACCGAGAAGGAGATGCCGGGCGCCATGCACAGCTGGGAGCCGGAACCCATGGCGGCGGAGCTGGCGGAGTTCGCGCGGGCGTGTGCCGGGTAAGTCTCGGATGCGCACTTCACCCGTTCCGGTACGGTTCCAGGCGTGACCTTCGCATCAGAGAACAGCTACCCCGGCGACTACGAGGGCGAGGTGCACCCGATCTACCACCCCCAGCTCGACGGCGAGCCGGACCCGGGTGAGGTGGTCTGGACCTGGGTGCCCTACGAGGAGGACCACAGCCAGGGCAAGGACCGCCCGGTGCTGCTCGTGGGCAAGGACGGGCCGTGGCTGCTCGGCCTCCAGCTCACCAGCCAGGACCACGACCGGGACGCGCTGCAGGAGGCACGCGCCGGCCGCATCTGGATGGACGTCGGTACCGGCCGCTGGGACGCCTCGGGGCGCGAGTCGGAGGTCCGGATCAACCGCGTTGTCCGCGTGGACCCCGACGACGTGCGCCGGGAGGGCGACGTGCTCGCCGAGGACGTCTTCAACGACGTCGTGAAGTACATGGACCGGGCGCTCGACCTGACCTGATCTGTCGCCCGGGTCGGGGTGCGCGGGCGCCACGGCGCCCGGATCGCGGCCGGTGCGGCGCGCCGTCCGGCGTCGTCCCGCCTGCCCGCGGGCCGGCGTCGGGCTAACCTGCCCTGCGTGAACCAGCAGAACCCGTGGCTCAAGCTGCTCGGCGACATCGTCGAGGCCGTGGCCCGTACCGCCCTCGACCAGAACGAACGCCGCTCGGGCGGCGACCGGCCCGCAGGCGAGCGGTCCGCAGACGACCGCCCGGCGGCGACGCCGCGGGCGCCCCGGCCGTCGGGGCGCGACCTCCCCGAGACCGACGGCTACCCCGGCGACTTCGAGGGCAAGGTCAAGCCCGTCTATCGCCCGGAGCTGGACGGCGAGCCCGACCCGGGCGAGGTCGTGTGGTCGTGGGTTCCGTATGAGGAAGATCACAGCCAGGGCAAGGATCGTCCGGTGCTGATCGTGGGCAACGACGGGCCCTGGCTCCTCGCGCTGCAGCTCACCAGCCAGGACCACGACCGGGACGCCGAGCAGGAGGCCCGCGCCGGCCGCCGCTGGATGGACATCGGCACCGGTGCCTGGGACAGCTCCGGCCGCCCCTCCGAGGTGCGCCTCAACCGCGTGATCCGCATCCACCCGGACGCCGTCCGCCGCGAGGGCGCGATCCTGGACAGGGCGATCTTCGACGAGGTCGCCGCCGCGCTCTGACCCTAGGGCTGGACCGACACCACGAGGAACGCCGCGAGCAGCACCAGGTGCACCACGCCCTGGAGCGTCTTGGCCCGGCCCGGGGCGATGCTCAGCATCGCCACCACCACCGAGACCGCGAGCAGCACCATCTGGGTCGGGTCCAGGCCGAGCGTGAGCGGCCCGTCCATCCAGATCATCGCGACGGCGATGGTCGGGATGGTCAGGCCGATCGACGCCATCGCGGAGCCGTAGGCGAGGTTGAGGCTGATCTGCACCCGGTTGCGCAGCGCGTTGCGGACGGCGGCGATCGACTCGGGCGCGAGCACGAGCAGCGCGATCACCACGCCGACGACGGTGTAAGGCAGGCCCGCGGCCTCGACGCCGTGCTCGATCGTGGGCGAGAGCATCTTGGCCAGGAACACCACCGAGACCAGTGCGACCATCAGCAGCGCGACGCTGAACCACGCCTCCTTGACGGGCGGCGGGTCGGCGTGGTCGTCGCCGTCCTCGTCGAGCAGGCCGGTCACCCGGCCGTACTTGTCGCTGGCGACGGGCAGGAAGAAGTCGCGGTGGCGCACGGTCTGCGTGAACACGAACGCCCCGTACAGCGTCAGCGACGCGACGGCCGCGAAGCCGAGCTGGAACGGGGTGTACGCCCCGCCCTCCGCCGACGTGGTGAAGCTTGGCAGCACCAGGGAGACCGTGGCCAGCGCCACGACGGTGGCCAGCGCGGACCCGGTGCCCGAGGCGTTGAAGCTCACCAGGTGGTGCTTGCCCGCCCCCACGAGCAGGGACAGGCCGACGATGCCGTTGAACGTGATCATCACGGCGGCGAAGACGGTGTCCCGGGCGTACGTGCTGGCCGAGTCGCTGCCGCCGCTCATCAGCATGAGGATCAGCCCCACCTCGATCACGGTCACCGCGACCGCGAGGATGAGGGAGCCGAACGGTTCGCCGACCCGATGGGCCACGACCTCCGCGTGGTGCACCGCGGCGAGGACGGCGCCGACCAGCGCAGCGCCGATCGCCGTGAGGGTCACCGGGTGCTCGTGGTTGCTCCACGTCGCGACGAGGAGCACCAGGGCAAGGATGGGGACCACCACGGTCCATTGGAAACGGCCCCGAAGTGTCCTGGTACTCATAGCCGGATTCTATGGTGGCTCGTCAGAAGCCCTTTACGGGACGGGCCGCCCGTAGCCGGTGTCACACCGCGCCGCCCCACGAGGGGCCGGACCCTCTGGTAACCTTGGAGGTCGCGTGTCCGCCCAGGTCGGCGGGCACAGTCGCAGTTCCTCTCCACGGGTCCCCACCCCAGTCCCGGACCTGCGACCGCCCTCTACGACCTATCCGCTCGCCGCAAGGCGAACACACCAGGAAGTCCACTCGTGGCAAACATCAAGTCCCAGATGAAGCGCATCAAGACGAACGAGAAGGCTCGTCTGCGCAACAAGTCCGTCAAGTCGGAGCTGAAGACCCACGTGCGCAAGGTGCGCGAGGCCGTCGCAGCCGGCGACAAGGAGACCGCGACGGTCGCCCTTGCCACCGCGTCGCGCAAGCTCGACAAGGCTGTCGCCAAGGGCGTCATCCACGCGAACCAGGCCGCGAACCGCAAGTCGGCCATCGCGAAGTCGGTCGCCGCTCTCTGAGCCACTTCGTCGGACGCCGTTCGCCTTCGGGCGGGCGGCGTCTTTCGTGTGCCCGGAACCGCTGACCGGACGCCGCGCCAAGGTGCGCTTCTACCCAGTCATTGGGCCCGGAACAGGGCCGATTTCGGGCCCGATGACTGGGTAGAAGCGCACATCGTGACGGCGTGGCCGGCGTCCGGCGGCGCGGGCGGCGCGCGGGTCAGGCGCGGCCAGCGGCGGGCGCGCGGGTCAGGCGCGGCGGGAGCGGGCGATGGTCATGACCGCGCGTTCGACGGCGAACACCGTGTCCCGCGCCTCGCCCTTCACGTCGGCATCGGCCTGCGCGACGGCGGAGATCGCCGTCGCGAGCCCCTCCGGTGTCCAGGCGCGCAGGTCCTTGCGGGCGCGGTCGACCTGCCAGGGGGCCATACCTAGGTCCCGCGCTGACAACCCACCGCCACGCATCGAGGCGACCTTGGCCAGATTGCGCAGGCGCAGCGCCAGGGCCGCGACGATCGGCACGGGGTCCAGGCCCGTGTCCAGCGCGTGCCGCAGCAGGGCGACGGCGCCTCCGGCATCGCCCGCCACCGCGGCGTCGGCCACGCGGAAGCCCGTGGCCTCGACCCGGCCGCCGTAGTACCGGTCCACCGTGGCGGCGGTGATGGTGCCCGTGGTGTCCGCGACGAGCTGCGCGCACGCCGCCGCGAGCTCGCGGAGGTCGCTGCCCAGCGCGTCGACGAGGGCGCGCACGCCCTCGGCGTCCGCCCGCCGGCGAGCGGCCTTGAACTCGCCCACCACGAACGACGCCTTCTCGGCGTCCTTCGTCACGGGCTCGCACACCATGACCGGCGCACCGGAGCCCGTGATCGTGTCGAGCATCTTCTTGCCGCGCTGCCCGCCACCGTGGACCACGATGACCGTGGTCTCCGCGTCGGGCGCGCCGACGTAGGCGATGAGGTCGGCCATCAGGTCCTCGGTGCCCGACTCCGTCGAGCGGACCACCACCACCTTGGCCTCGCCGAACAGGGACGGGCTCGCCGCGACCATGAGCTGGCCCGTGCCGTACGTGGCCCCCTCCAGCTCCACCTTCTCGACGTCGGGGTCGCGCTCGCGCACGAGCCGCACCACGCCGTCCACCGCACGCTCGGTCAGGAGCGGCTCGGCACCACGGACCAGCACGACGGGTGCCACGGTGGGCTCGTCCCAGCTCCGGCCGGCGGGAGCGGTGGCGGTACTGCGTCTGGTTGCGGGAGGCACGGACACAGCCTGCCACGCGCCACCGACAGCGGGCGGTCACGCGGAGATGTGCGGCCCGCTGCGCCCGTGCCTGCCCGCTGCCGGTGCCCGGTCTGCTGCCCCCGGCCTACTCCCGGTCCTGGTCCCAGGCCAGGTCGGCCAGGGCGATCCGCCCGCCGTCGGTCCAGGCGTTCGCGATCACGCAGGCGCCGGCATCGGCGCAGTCGGCGGATCCCCCACCGACGAGCTCGATCTCCCGCACCACGCGGAGCTGCGCCACCAGCGTGCCCGCACGGTCAGCGATCACGCGCTTCCCGTCGTCGTACAGGCAGTTGTCCCCGTCCACATCGCCGTCGGACGTGGTGGCGCACTGCACGATCCGGACGGTCGCACCCGCGGCGTACCCCTTGCCCGTCACCGTGACGCGGCCGTCGTCGGCGCCGAGCTCCCGCTCGGACAGCGCGAGCGTGGGCGCGTCCGGCGGCTCCGCACCGCCCGGCAGCGGCGCCGGGGCCGCGGCGAGCACCCGGTCCGACAGATCGGCGACGGCCAGCGCGCAGGGATCGCCCGTGCAGTCCACCTCGGAGACCGAGCCGACGTTGACGAATGCCCGTGCCTGACGTGTCGCGGAGATCCGGCCGCTCTCGTCGGCGACCACCTGCTCGCTGGTCGACATGTCGCACTCGTCGAGCGCGCTCGCCCCCGTCGTCGTACCGCCGACGCACTGGACCAGGTACTGGTTGCCGCCCGCGAAGCCCGTGCCCCGCACGAGCCAGGCGCCGCCGGCGGCCCGCACGGTGATCTCTGGTTCGGCCGAGCCGTCCGCCTCGCCCGACGCCGACGGGCTCGCCCCGGTCGTCGCCCCCGTCCCGCGCGACGGCCCCGACGTGTCCGAGCCCGTCGGGGCCGCCGTGCAGCCGGCCAGCACGAGCAGGGCCGCGGCGACGACGGCCACCGGGGCGAACGGTCGGGCGCGCATCACGGGTACCCCATGTACACGTCGACGGCCATGGCCAGGCGCCAGCTCCAGGAGTCGCGGTCGCGCATCCAGTTCACCCCTCGTTGCCAGACGTGGAAGTCCTGCTCCAGATAGCACGCGACGGCGTTGGTCTGGTTCAGCTCGCCCAGGTCCGTCCGGTACTGCCGGGTGTCGTTGGTGCCAGGGCTGCTCGCGCCGACGCGCTGCACGATCTTCGCCGCGCACTCCTTGCCGGCACTCGACACGTACATCGCGTGCGTGCCGTACCGCGACGCCGGTTTGTCGGACTCGCAGGACGCGCTGATGGCGTTGGAGTGCAACGGGATGTGCAGGTCCGCCCCCACGCGGTTCGAGCTGGCGATGTTCTTCCGCGTGAGCCCGTTGCCCCGGACCACCTTGTAGCCCCGTTCGAGGAGGCTGAGGTGGTCCGTGCTGCCGCCGTTGATCGTCGACATCGCCACCTTGTAGGAGTTGATGTTCTCGCTGAAGCCGTCGCAGCCCGTGTTGTCGTGGCACACGGTGTCCCCGCGGTCGTGGCACGCCTGCGACAGGTAGACCACCTTGCCGTTCCAGTTGTCCGGCACGTAGGTCACGTCGGCCGCCGCCGTCGGGGCCACGGCCAGGAACCCGCCGGCACCCACGAGGACAACGGTGAGAACCGACACGAGCCGTCGAAGAGCCCTTCGCATCGTCACCCCCTCAGCCGAGATCGATCGGCAGGTCGGTCGACGCGCACATGTCGCCGCCCGTCGCGTACGCGAAGGCGAGACAGTCCCCGTCGAGCGTGAACTTCACCGAGTCGACGGACCCGTTGCTGTACGCCGTGAACAGGAGCGCCTGCCAGACGTCGCCCGGGTAGACCCCGGCGTCCGACAGCGCCTGCTCGAAGCCGGCGCCGACGTCGACCGTGGCGTGCCCCTTGCTGAGCCGCACCTTCGTGGCCGGCAGGTCCGCGCCCGGCAGGTAGGAGGCCAGGACGTCGTCGACGGCGCTCCCCAGCGTCCGGGACGGACCGCCCTGCGTCGCACGCGCCGCCCCCGCGGTGAGCTGGACGTCCTGCCCGGTACCGCAGCCCAGGACCGGCGTCGTCGAGCCGTCCTCGGACCGCGGGCCCTCCGGGACCTCCGGGCACGAGGCATCCGGCGCCCTGTCGCCCGCCGACTGCTCCTGGTCCAGCGCCGCTCGCTCCTCGCCGGACCTGGGCTCCGCCCCGGCCACGACGACGGTCCAGCCGTCCAGCACCTCGGCCGACTCGTCCAGCCATTCCGCGGCAGCCCCCCGGTCTCGCGTCGTGTCCACGCGGACCACCTGGTCGGTCTCGGAGACGTCGGTGACCACCGACTGTTCCAGCAGTTCCTCCCGGAGCTGGAGCTGTGCGCTCGCCTGGTCCCTTCCCGCGGCGCTGAGCGCCGCCGCCGGAACGAGGAGAGCCACTGCCGCTGTGACCGCGATGATCCGGCGGTGCCGCCGGGCGGTTCGGGTTGATTCGACCACGTTGCCCCCTGGTACGTGCTGACGGAACTTCACCCGTCCTCCCCCCACGTTAGGGCCGTGGTCAGGATCCGCAACGTTTCGCGAAGTGTCGCGCCGTGGTGTACCAGTGCCCGTGTGGCCTGCGGCGGGACCTGGCGCGCCCTGGGTCGCCGTCCGTTCGCCCGCGGGCCTCGTGCCGCCGCGCGGTCGTGGTGCGGCACGCTCGGCGAACGCCCCGTGCCCCGACCGCTCAGCAACCGGCCAGCGACACCTCCTCTCCGCGCACGACCAGCGCGACGGTTCCGCACTCGTCGGTGCGCACCACCGCCGCGCCGACGCCCGCGTACAGGTCGAGCGCCTCGTCGGTCGGGTGCCCGTACTCGTTGTCCCGGCCGGACGAGACCAGGGCGACCGCCGGACGCACCCGCTCCGCGAGCGCCCGGGACTGGACCGCCGACCCGTGGTGCGCGACCTTCACGACGTCGAAGCGTCCTGTCAGCGGGACCAATGCCGCCTGGCCCGCGTCCTCCAGGTCTCCGAGCAGCAGCACGTCCAGGCCGCCTACGCGGGCGGCGAGCACCACGCTCGAGTCGTTCGCACCCGTGCCGGCGCCCGCCTGCACCACCCGCCAGGTGAGGCTCCCCACGGCCCCTCGGTCGCCGGTCCCCGCGATCCGGACCGGCACGCCGGCAGCGGTCAGCGCCGTCTCGGTGGCCGCAGCGTTCGCGGCCGGCTCCGGTACCGGGGACACGAGCGCCGCGACCACCTCGCGCCCCACGAGCACCGGACGAAGACCGCCCACGTGGTCGGCGTGGAAGTGGCTGAGCACGAGCAGGTCCACCCGCGTGATCCCGAGCTGGTCGAGGCAGCGGTCGGCGGCAGGACCGTCCGGTCCGACGTCCACGACCACGGCCGACGCCGGACCCGTCCGCAGGGCGAGCGCGTCCCCCTGCCCGACGTCGCAGGCCGCCACCTGCCAGTCCTCGGGCATGCCCGAGCGAGCCGCGAGCCGAGGTACCGCGAGGGCGACGACCAGCGCCGCCGCGGAGGCCGCCGCGAGGAGCAGGAGGAAGCGCGCCCGGGTGAGCGGTCGTGGCGCACGGGCCGAGCGCGAGCCGCCGGACCGGGGCTCGCGCAGAACGTCAGGCGGGGTCCCACGCAGCGTCTCACGCACGACCTTGTGCAGGCCGGAGCGAGCCGTCGCGCGCCACGACTCGGGCCAACCGCGGCGCGGGCCACGCCGCAGCACGGCCCACAACGCCAGTCCGGTGAGTGCGGCCAGCAGCAGCGCACCCGCCGGGCCACCGAGCCAGGGAACGGTCGCGCCGGGAAGTGCGGCGCACCGGTGCGCGACCGCGGCGATCCACCAGGTGGCACCGCTCGCCGCCCAGGCCACGAGCCCGGCGACGGCCGGGAGCCAGGGCGCGAGCACCGTGGCGACCAGCCCGAGCACGGTGGCCGGGACCAGGGCCGGCCCCGCCAACAGGTTCGCGAGCACCGAGACCGTGGACACCGACGGGTCGAGCAGCACCAGCACCGGCCCGCACGCGGCCTGCGCGGCCAGCGGCACGGCCAGGGCGAACGCCAGGGCCTCCCCTGTCCACGGCGCCAACCGCGCGGCCAGCGGCGCCGCGAGCAGCACGAGCCCCGCCGTGGCCGCGGCCGACAGCGCGAACCCGAAGGAGCGCGCCAGCCACGGGTCGATCACGAGCAGCCCGACGACCGACGCCGCGAGCGCCGGGACGGCCTGGGAAGGCCGGCCGAGCGCCACTCCGGTCAGGGCGAACGCAGCCATGACCGCGGCCCGCAGCACGGCGGGTTCGGGCCGGACCAGCAGCACGAAGGCAAAGGACGCGAGCGCGATGACGAGCACCCGGACCGGCCTCGGCAGCCGGGCCACCGAGCAGAGCAGGGTCAGGACGGCGACGACCACCGCGAAGTGACCCCCGGACACCGCCGTGATGTGGGACAACCCGGTTCTGCGCAGCTCCTCGGACAGGTCGTCCGGGAGTCGCGTGGTGTCGCCGATCGCGGCACCGGGCACCAGCCCTCGGGCCTGCGGGGACAGCGGGTCGGTCACGTCGAGGAGCGCCGTGCGGTGGGTGTCGAGCACGCGGAGCACGGACGGCGGGGCCCGGATCTCGGCGGTGCTGTCGGCGTTCAGCCGGGCGGTCTCCGCAGCGCCGGGGTCGGCGGGGCGCAGCCCGCCCGAGACGGTCACGGTCGCCCCGTACCGGGGCACGGCGTCGGACAGCACCTGGACGTGGGCCCGCACCGCCGACTCGACGCCGCGGGCGTCCACCGTGCGCGCGGCCAGCACCCAGCGGTGCTGCCCGGCACCGGGAGCGAAGGCGAACGGCTCGGGCTGGGAGACCACGGCGCCGACGAGGGTCGCCGTCACGCGCTGCTCGGCCAGCCCTGCGAGCGGCGCGCGGCCCGTGAGCTGGACGTGCGCGGAGGCCGTGACCCCGAGGACGCAGGCCGCGGCGAGGGCGATGTGCGCGACCAGGACGGTCGCTGCAGCGGGCCGGGCTGTCCGGGTGGGCCGGGCTGTCCGCGCGTCTCGGCCCGGCTGCGGATGCCCGTCCGGCAGGACGAGCCAGGTTCGCCGACCGTGCCCCGCCGGCCAGGCGGTCATCGCCCGTCGGGAGCGGGATACCGGGAGGCCATCACGACCCGGACCGCCCACGAACACGATCCCGAGGCCCGCGGCGACGAGCACGACCGCGACCAGCCCCGCCGCCGGGCCGCTCCAGCGCTCCCCGGGGCCCGTCAGCGCCCAGGCCGCGACCCAGACCGCGAGGGCGGCGGGCAGCATCCGCAGGTCGGTCATGGCCCCACCCGCGCGCTGTCGCGGAGCTCGTCCAGGGTGGCCGGGCCGATGCCCGGCACGTCGTCCAGCTCGTCCACGCTCGCGAACGCGCCGTTCGTCTCGCGCCACTCGACGATCGCTTGCGCGATCGACGGTCCCACACCGGGGAGCGCCTCCAGCCCGGCGGCGTCCGCCGTGTTGATGTCGACGGCGCCGCCTGCGCTCCCGGCACCGCCACCACCGCCCGGGGCGGCCGGCCCGTCCGCTCCCGCTGCCGCCGTTCCCGGCACCGGCTCCCCCGGCCTCGGCACGTACAGCTGCTCGCCGTCGACCACCGCCCGGGCCAGGTTCACGGCGGCCAGGTCGGCCTTGCGGGTCACGCCGCCGGCGGCCTCGACGGCGTCAGCCACCCGGGCGCCGTCGGGCAGGGTGACCAGGCCCGGCCGGGCCACCTCGCCGACCACGTGCACGAGCAGGCCGCCGCCCGCCGCTCCCGGGGTACCGGTCGCGGCGCCGGACCCACCTGGCTCGCCCGAGCCACCCGACCCACCCGGGCCACCCGAGCCGACCGGTTCCGACGACGGGTCGGGCCCGCTCACGACCTCGTCCCCGCCCGCCCCGGGGCGCGCCGACCCGCCGTCCGGACCCCCGTCGGCGGCGACCGGGGCCAGGGCCACGACGTCGCCGCCCCGCAGCGAGAGTGCGGCCACGCCGAGCCCCAGCAGCAGCACGGTCACGACCGCCACGACCGCCGTCGTGCCGGTCAGAGCCCACCGGCGGGCGCCCTGCTCGGCCCGTGGGTCGGCGGGATGGCCGTGCGCCGCCGCGTAGGCGGCGGCCACGCCCGAGGTGGACCGACGGGCACGCAGACGGGCCACCAGGTCGTCGGTCTCGGTACGGGCATCGTCCCCACCGGCCTTCGGGGCTGCCGGGGATGTAGCCCACGGGGTGTCCGGGTGCGGCGCGGGCGACGTCATGGCCGGCACGGCCAGCTCCACGACAGGCACGGCCGACTCCACGACGGGCAAGGGTCCGGGACCGTCGGACCCGCGCACCGGGCCGAACGGCCAGGGTTCTGGGCGGCGCTGCTGCGCGGTCTCTGGCTGCATGTCCCGGACGCTAGACGCGCGGCGCACCCCTCGGACGGGCACCGGCGCCTGCCTGTGCACAGACAGCAAGAAGAGCCCTCTGTGGTCGGGCTCGTACCCGCACGACGCCGTCCCGAGGGTCTGTGTGCCCGGCCGACGAGTTTCGTCCGGGCGCACCGATGAGTTCGCCCCGGCGCCGTCGTCGGACCTGACGACCGCATGCGGACCCGGACGGCACCCGCAGACCCGGGCAGCACGGAACAGACCAGGAGCGAGCACCATGACCGACAAGAAGACCCACACCCTCGACGTGCCGGGCGCCGTCCTGACCTACGACGTGCGCGAGGCCACGACCCCCACCGACGAGCCGCCGCTGCTGCTGATCGGCCTGCCGATGGGCGCCGAGGGCTTCACCACGCTGGCCGGCCACTTCACCGACCGCACCGTGGTGACCTACGACCCGCGCGGCGTCGAGCGCAGCACGCGCACCGGGGCGCCTGGGATCGCGGACCACGCCGACGACGTGCACCGCGTCGTCGAGGCCGTCGGCGGCGGCCCGGTGGACCTCTTCGCCTCCAGCGGCGGCGCCCTGGTGGCGTTCGAGCTCGCGGCGACGCACCCGGGAGACGTGCGGACCGTCGTCGCGCACGAACCGCCGCTACCCAGCGTGCTCCCGGACCGGGAGGCCGTGGACGCGGCCCTGACCGACATCCACGACACCTACCAGGCGAAGGGGTTCGGGGCGGGGATGGCGAAGTTCATCGCCCTGGTCATGGCCACGGGCGAGCTCACCGCGGACTACGTCGCCCAGCCCGACCCGGACCCGGCCGTGTTCGGCCTACCGACCGAGGACGACGGCACACGTGACGACCTGCTGCTGGGCGTCAACATGCGTCTCCTGACGCAGTACGAGCCGGACTGGGCGACCCTCCGGGCCGGCACGCCCGAGGTCATGGTCGCCGTCGGAGAGGACACGGGCGACGAGCTGACGGGCCGCTCCGCCCGTGCGACCGAGGCGCTGCTCGACGCCGCACCGATCGTCTTCCCCGGGGGCCACGGCGGATTCAGCGGCGGGGAGTACGGCCAGCCCGCCGACAAGCCGGTCGAGTTCGCGGCGAAGCTGCGCGAGGTCCTGGCGCGCTGAGCGACGTCGTGATCGGTTCAGCGTCAGGTGATCGACAGCCCGAGCTGCCGACCACCTGACGTTCTTCCGACCGCAGCTGGGCGCCGGGCAGGCGCCGGGCAGGCGCCGGGCGCGTCAGTGCGGGTGGTCGCCCAGGTCCGCGACGACGACGGCGAGCGTGCCCGGGCCGACGTGCACGCCGAGCACCGCGCTCAGCGGCGTGACCTCGACGTCCGCGCGCGTACGGGTGTGGAGGCGGCCCGCCAGGGCGAGCGCCCGGTCGTGCGCGCCGAAGTGGTGGACGGCGACGACGGGCCGCTCCGCCTCGGCGACGAACGCGGCGGCCTGCTCCAGCAGCCGTTCGGCGCCGGCCGCGCGGGTGCGCACCCGCTGGGCCAGCTCGATCGCGCCGTCGGACAGCCGCAGGATCGGCTTGACGCCCAGGACGGTGCCGAGCGCGGCCGCCGGGCCGGACAGCCGCCCGCCGCGCCGCAGGTGCTCCAGCGTGTCGACCACGAACACGGCATGGGCCGTCCCCGCGACCTCGATGGCCCGCGCGGCGACATGGGCGGCGTCGGCCCCGGCGGCGGCGCACTCGGCCGCGGCGCGGGCCGCGAAGCCGAGGCCCGCGGCCGCCGTCCGCGAGTCCACCGCGCGCACCTGCAGGGGTGACCGTGCCGCGGCGGTACCCGCCGAGCCGACGGTGCCCGACAGCGCACCGGAGAGGTGCACCGAGACGACCGATCGGACGCCCTGCTCACCGAGGTTGCGATAGACGGCCGCGAACGCCTCGGGCGACGGCTGCGACGTGGTCACCTGCTCGCCCTCGGAGACGAGCTGGGCCAGGCGGTCGGGCGTGATGTCCTCGCCCTCCGCATAGGCCTCGTCGCCCACCAGGACGCGCAGCGGCACCACGACCGGGCCGCCCTGCAGTCCGGCGGGCAGGCAGGCGGTGGAGTCGGTGACGACCCGCACCTCCTGGGGTGCCGGGCGGGAAGGACGACGACGGTTGCGCATGACCGCGACACTCTATCCGCGCGGGGAACCCGACGGCGAAACGCCCGGAGCCTCCCCGCGCGCGGCACCAGGGCCCGACCTAGCATCCGAGACATGCCCGATGCATCGACGCCAGATCTCGCCGCTCTGCGCGAGGCCGCCGCGGCGGCCCAGAAGGCCCTCGAGGAGGCGGAACGGTCAGCCGCGCCCGCAGCCCCGGAGACGGGCAGGCCCGAGGGTGCGGCTCCGCCGTCGGCACCCGCACCCGCAACGCCCGACTCCCCGCTCGACGGCTACGCGGCCGAGGTCGCCGCGGGCTACGCGTCCGGGGCCACGCTCCCGCTGGGCGCCCTCCTGGAGGGCGAGCCCGGCGGTGAGGCCACGCCGAACCCGCAGGTCCAGGTCGGTTTCGCGCTCTCGATGCTGAACCGGCACGGCCTCGTGGCGGGCGCCACGGGAACCGGCAAGACCAAGACGCTGCAGGGCATGGCCGAGGGGCTGTCGCTGGCCGGCGTGCCCGTCTTCCTGGCGGACGTCAAGGGCGACCTGTCCGGTCTGGCCCTGCCCGGTCCGGACAACCCGAAGGTCGCGGAGCGCGCGGCCAGCATCGGGCAGGACTGGAGGCCGACCCAGTACCCGGTCGAGTTCTACTCGCTCGGCGGGATCGGCAAGGGCGTGCCGATCCGCACGACGGTCACCGACTTCGGGCCGCTCCTGATGTCCAAGGTGCTGGGCCTGAACGAGACACAGGAATCGAGCCTCACGCTGATCTTCCACTGGGCCGACAAGAAGGGCCTGGCCCTGCTGGACCTCAAGGACCTGCAGTCGGTGATCGCCTACCTGACCTCGGACGAGGGCAAGGGAGAGCTCAAGGGCATCGGCGGTGTCTCGGCGGCGACGGCGGGCGTCATCCTGCGCGAGATCGTGGGGCTGGAGGGGCAGGGCGCCGACGCGTTCTTCGGCGAGCCCGCGTTCGCGACGTCGGACCTGATCACGACCAAGGGCGACCTCGGCGTGCTGAGCGTGCTGGAGCTGCCCGCGGTGCAGGACCGTCCGCAGCTCTTCTCGACGTTCCTCATGTGGCTGCTCGCGGACCTCTTCCAGGACCTGCCCGAGGTGGGCGACGCCGACAAGCCGAAGTTGGTGTTCTTCTTCGACGAGGCGCACCTGCTGTTCACCGGTGCCTCGAAGGACTTCCTCCAGCAGGTGGTCCAGACGGTGCGGCTGATCCGGTCCAAGGGCGTGGGCGTCTTCTTCGTGACGCAGTCGCCCAAGGACGTGCCGTCCGACGTCCTGGCCCAGCTCGGCAACCGGGTGCAGCACGCGCTGCGCGCCTTCACGCCCGACGACGCCACGGCGCTGCGTGCCGCCGCCCGTACCTTCCCGACGTCGCCGTACGACCTGGAGCGCCTGCTGCAGGAGCTGGGCACCGGCGAGGCGGTGGTCACCGTGCTGACCGAGAAGGGTGCGCCCTCGCCCGTCGCGTGGACCCGGGTGCGGGCGCCGCAGGCCTCGATGGACCCGGCCGGGGACGCCGCGATCGACCAGGTCGTCGCCGCCTCTCCCGGTCAGGCGAGGTACGGCACGCCGGTCGACGCGGAGTCCGCGTTCGAGCTGCTCCAGGCGAAGGCGCAGGAGCAGGCCGCGGGGCAGGCAGCCGCCGAGGGTTCGGCCACCGCGGCCGAGGACGAGCGGGAGCTCGCCAAGGAGCGCGCCCGGCTCGAGAAGGAGGCGGCGACCCGGGAGCGGACGGAGGCCCGGCACAAGGAGCAGGCCGCCCGCGACCGCAACCGGGTGGTCACGTCGCTGGCCAAGACGGCAGGGACGGTCCTGGTCCGCGAGCTGACCCGCTCCCTCTTCGGCACGCGCAAGCGCTAACCCCTTCGTTGAGTGCGGGATTCTCGCCCTTTTCTGTGTGCCAGAAGGGCGAAAAGCCCGCACTCAACGAAGTCGACGGCGTTCCAGGGCGGCGCGGATACGGCGGAGCAGCCTGTCGGGGTGGCGGATGACGTCGTCCGCAGTCGCCGTGATGATCAGCCAGCCGGCGCCTTCGAGAAGCTGCCGTCGCTCCACGTCGCGGCGCCACGTCGCGGGATCGGTTCGGTGGTGGTCGCCGTCGTACTCGATGGCGATCTTGAGCCTCGGGTAGGACAGGTCGGGCAGCGCGAGGAACAGACCGTCGTCGTCCCTCACCGGGAGGTTCACCACCGGCGCCGCAAGACCGGCGTCCAGGATGATCAGCCGCAGCCGGGTCTCCATCGACGAGTCGGTGCCCGGCCGGATCAGCTCGATCGTCTCCCGGCAAAGGGTGAGACCTCTCATCTTGAAGGTCCCGCGCAGAAGCACACTCATGGCGTCCACCGTCGTGGCCGGGTTCTTGCGGCGGGTCATGGCGTCCCCCAGCACCACCAGGCTGTCCCGGTCCAGGCGGTGCGACACCTGAAGCCAGGTCTGCGGCGCGGACGTGATCCGCAGGCCGAACCGGTCGACCGTGTCGAGTTGCTTCTGCCCGCAGAAGTGCGCGGCGATCCGGTACCGCTGCGACCGTTCGCCCCTGCGTGGCGTCACGACGTGGATCGCCGGATCATCCGCGAGCTGCCAGGGAACATCGATGCCGAGCAGCTGGAGCGCCGTCGTCCGGGCGAATGCGGCGTTGGGATGGACGACGCGCGCGATGGCACGGCAACGATCGATGAGGGACGGATCAGGATCGGCTACTCGGACCCCGGTGGTCGGCGTCGAGAACCGGACCGCGCGGATCTGTTTCGGCGTGAGATCGAGGCCTTGCGCCTCGCCGACCGTGAAGATATTGGATGACACCTTTTCATGCTGAAGGGTGTCTCATTCGCCTGCCGCCTATCCACAGGGGCAAAAGTTGAGTGCTGGACTTTCGCCCTTCTGGCACACAGAAAAGGGCGAAAATCCAGCACTCAGCGGCAGACGGGCCGGGCCCGGGCCGGGCCGGGGGGGGGTCAGGCCGGGACGATGTTGACCAGCTTCGGGGCGCGGACGATCACCTTGCGGACGCCGCGGCCGTCGAGGAACTTGACCACGTTCGGCTCGGCCAGGGCGGTCGCCTCGAGGTCCTCCGCGGAGATGTCCGGGGCGACCTCGAACCGGGCACGCACCTTGCCCTGCACCTGGACCACGCAGGTCACGGTGTCCTGCACGAGGTACTGGTCGTCGGCGGCCGGGAACGGCGCGTGGGCCAGGGACTCCTCGTGGCCGAGCCGGGACCACAGCTCCTCCGCGATGTGCGGCGCGATGGGCGCCGTCATCAGGACGAGCGGCTCCACGGCCGTGCGCGGCACGGCCGACAGGCCCGTGAGGTGGTTGTTCAGCGTGATGAGCTTGGCGATCGCGGTGTTGGGCCGCATGTTCTCCATCTCGACGCGGACGTCCGCGATGGTGCGGTGCACGGCGCGCAGGGTCGCGGTGTCGGGCTCGTCGTCCGTCACGGTGAGCTCGCCCGTCTCCTCCGAGACGACGTTGCGCCACAGCCGCTGCAGGAACCGCTGCGACCCGACGACGGCGCGGGTCTCCCACGGGCGCGACAGGTCCAGCGGGCCCATCGACATCTCGTAGACGCGGAACGTGTCGGCGCCGTACTGCTCGTACATCTCGTCGGGCGTCACGACGTTCTTGAGCGACTTGCCCATCTTCCCGTACTCACGGTTGACGGGCTGGCCCTGCCAGGTGAACCCGGACTGCTCGTCGCCCTCGACCTCCTCGGCCGGCACGTACTGGCCGCGCGAGTCGGTGTAGGCGTAAGCCTGGATGTAGCCCTGGTTGAAGAGCTTGCCGAATGGCTCGACGCCCGTGACGTGGCCCAGGTCGAAGAGGACCTTGTGCCAGAACCGCGCGTACAGCAGGTGCAGCACCGCGTGCTCCACGCCGCCCACGTAGAGGTCGACGCCGCCGGCCGGGCCCGACGTCGGGTTGTGCTGCGGCCCCAGCCAGTACTTCTCGAGCTCGGGCAGCGCCGCCGCCGAGGTCTCGGCGGGGTCGAGGTAGCGCAGGTAGTACCAGCACGACCCGGCCCAGTTGGGCATCGTGTTGGTGTCGCGGCGGTACTTCTTGGGCCCGTCGCCCAGGTCGAGGGTGACGTGCACCCAGTCGTCGTTGCGGCCCAGCGGCGCCTCGGGCTCGGAGTTGGCGTCCTCCGGGTCGAAGGTGCGCGGCGCGTAGTCGGGCACGTCCGGCAGGTCCACCGGCAGCATCGCGTCGGGGATCGCCACCGGGCGGTCGTCCTCGTCCCACACCACCGGGAACGGCTCGCCCCAGTAGCGCTGGCGGCTGAACAGCCAGTCGTTGAGGCGGTAGGTGGTGGTGCCCTCGCCGATGTTCTTGCTCTCCAGCCAGGCGATGATCTTCGCCTTGGCCTCGACGACGCCGAGGCCGTCGAGCGAGATCTCGTCGTTCGCGGACCGCACGGCGACGCCGTCGCCCGCGTACGCACCGGTGTGGTCCTCCGGCAGGCCACCGGTCGGCTCGACCGTGTAGATCACCGGCAGGTCGTAGGCCTCGGCGAACGCGAAGTCGCGCTCATCGCCGCCCGGGACGGCCATGATGGCGCCGGTGCCGTAGCCCATGAGCACGTAGTCCGCGGTGAAGACCGGGACCTGGAGGCCGCTGACGGGGTTGACGGCCAGGTGGCCGGTGAACACGCCGGTCTTCTTGCCGGCGTCGGCCTGCCGCTCGACGGCGGTCTTCGCGGACGCCTCGCGCCGGTAGGCGGCGACGGCCTCGACCGGGGTGTCGTACCCGCCGGTCCACGCGGAGCGCGTGCCGTCGGGCCAGGCCGCGGGGACCTCGTCGAGCAGCGGGTGCTCCGGGGCGACCACCATGAACGTGGCGCCGAACAGCGTGTCCGGACGGGTGGTGAAGACCTCCAGCGAACCCGCCGCGCCGGCCGGGTCGCCCTCGGCGGTGCCGACGACGTCGAACCGCACGTTGGCGCCCGTGGACCGGCCGATCCAGTTGCGCTGCATCGACTTGACCTTCTCGGGCCAGTCGATGAGCTCCAGGTCGTCCGTGAGGCGGTCCGCGTAGGCGGTGATGCGCATCTTCCACTGGCGCAGGTTGCGCTGGAAGACGGGGAAGTTGCCGCGCTCGGACCGGCCGTCCGCCGTGACCTCCTCGTTCGCGAGCACGGTGCCCAGGCCCGGGCACCAGTTGACCGGCGAGGAGTCGACGTAGGCGAGCCGCTGCCCGTCGATGACGTCGCGCTGCTCCGGCCCGCTCAGCGCAGCCCAGACGGCGCCGCCGGCGTTGTCGCCGTCGTGCCCGGGGACGGGCCGCGTGCCCGCGGCCAGCTCGGCGCGCAGCTCGGCGATGGGGCGCGCCCGGCCGCGGCCGTCGCCCGCCCCCGTCACGGGGCCGGGGCGCTCGGCGTCGGCGTCGTACCAGGACTCGAAGATCTGCAGGAAGATCCACTGCGTCCAGCGGACGTACTCGGGGTCGATGGTCGCGAACGTACGGCGCGAGTCGTGGCCCAGGCCGAGGCGGCGCAGCTGCCTGCGCATGTTGCCGATGTTGGCCTCGGTGGTGGTCCGCGGGTGCTGGCCCGTCTGGACGGCGTACTGCTCGGCGGGCAGGCCGAAGGCGTCGTAGCCCAGCGCGTGCAGCACGTTGTCGCCGCGCATGCGACGGAAGCGCCCGGTCACGTCCGTGGCGATGTAGCCCAGCGGGTGGCCCACGTGCAGGCCCGCACCCGAGGGGTACGGGAACATGTCCATGATGAAGTACGGGTCGCCCGCCGCCGGGCTCCCGCCCGGCCCCGTAAGTCGCCCCTGCGGGTTCGCCGCGTGGAACGTGCCGCGCTCCTCCCAGATGTCCTGCCAGCGCAGCTCGATCTGCTGCGCGAGGGTCGGGGTGTAGCGGAAACGGGGCTCGTCGGGAGACGTGGTGCGCTCGGGTGCGTCGGGCATGGTCACCCGCCCGAGTCTACCGACCGTGCGGGTGCGCGGCCCTCGTTCGTCCACAGGCCCCGGCGTTCATCCGACATTCGCCCGCACCTCCCCCGAAGTTCTCCACCCGGGTGCTCGAATTGTCCGCATGATGCCCTCGTCGCGAAAGATCCTCGCCGCCAGCATCGCCGCCGCGACCCTGTGGACGGCCTCGACCGCCGCCGCCGCGCCGCTGCCCGACGACGACGCCCGGAGCAGCACCGCCGCCCACGCCGACCACGTGATCTTCCTCGCCCTGGACGGGTTCGACGTCGAGTACCTCGACCTGGTGCGCGACGGCGCCGGCTCCCCCGGCACCGTCGAGATGCCGAACCTGCGCGCCCTCCTGCGCCGCGGCAGCGTGACCACCTCCACCGGCGTGATGACCTCGATCACCAACCCGTCGTGGTCGTCCGTCGCCACCGGTTCCTGGCCCGCGACCCACCACAACACCGCCTACTGGTTCGACCCCGCGACCGACACCGCGCGGGGACAGCAGCGCGACCTCGCCGTGCCGACCGTCGCGGAGTCGATCCGGGAGCAGGGCGGCACCGTCTTCTCGTCGCAGTGGTTCATCCTGCAGAACCACGGCGTCACCTTCGGCGACCCCGACGCCCTGTACACGCAGCCCGGCGGCGACTGCGCGCGCCGCACCGACGACGTCGTGTCCGTGCTGCGCGGCGAGCCCGTCAGCTCGAACGGCCAGCTCGTCACGACCAGCGGCATCCCCGACCTCATGGCCGTCTACTGCGACACCCTCGACGCGATCGGGCACGACGGCGGCGACGCCGACCCCCGCATCCCGGGTGCCCTGGAGGACATCGACCGGCAGATCGGGCGCATCGTCGCCGCCACGAAGGAGGCCGGCGTCCACGACAGCACGGCGTTCGTCATCACGGGCGACCACGGCATGACCACCTTCGACAAGGGGTTCGCCACCGAGGGGCTCGCGGCGATCGAGGCGGCCGGCTTCACCCCGCAGGTCCTGACCAGCGGACAGTCCCCCGCGCCCGGGACCGACGTCGTGATCGTCGTGGGCGGGGTCGCCGACGTGCGCCTCGTCTGCGAGCGGGCCGGCGACCGCGCCGCCGTCCGCCGCCTGGAGCGAGCGCTGACGGCGCTCCCCCAGGTGCGGAACGTCTTCGACAAGGCCGACCAGCGCCGGATGCGCATGAGCCCGAACCACGGCGACCTGCTCGTGGAGCCGATGCCCGGCTGGTCGTTCGGGGCCACGCCCGCGGACCCGGCCGGCCGCCACGGCGCGACCACCGAGCTGCGCATCCCGCTCGTCCTCGCCGGGGCGGGCGTCCGCCCGGGGGCGCATCCGCGCGACCCGCGCCACGTCGACGTCGCGCCGACGATCTCGGCGCTGCTGGGCTACGCGCCGCCGTCGGCCAGCGAGGGCCGGGTGCTGCGCGAGGCGCTGCGCCGCTGAACCTGCGCCGCTGAACCCGCGCCGCTGATCCCGCACGGGCCCGCCGCGCGGGAAGACGGCAAAGAGGTGTGTTGCGCTGCGTAGACACTGTCCACGCAGCGCAACACACCTCCAGGGACGTGCCCCGCGGGCCACAGGTGCCGCGTCGACCGCGGCCCGCGACGCGGAGCGGTCAGAACGAGTCGATCAGGGGCCCGCCCACCGCCAGCATCAGCCAGGCCACGGCCGCGACGTAGCCGATGACCAGGATGATGTGCCGGTTGCCCACCATGGCGTTCCGCAGGCCGGCGCTCGCGGGCAGGTCGCCCGACTGCACGCCGCGCACCAGCTGGTACCAGAGCAGCGGCCACATGATGGTCCACACGACCATGCAGTAGGGGCACAGCGCCACGATCGCGTAGAAGCTGGTCCACATCAGGAAGAACACGAGCGCCTGGCCCAGCACGGTACCGGCCAGGAGCGACATCCAGTACCAGCGCGGCAGGCGGGCGCCGACCAGCAGCACCACACCCGTGGTGATCACCACGGGGAACGCCGCGACACCCAGGTAGGGGTTGGGGAAGCCGAGCAGGGCACCCTGCCACGACGACATCGCTGCGCCGCAGTCGACGAACAGGTTGATGCTGCAGGACGCCGTCCGGTCCGGGTCGAGGAGCTTGAGGTACTTCTCCCAGGCCAGGGCGAACGACGCGGCGAAACCGACCGCGCCCAGCACCACCAGGAGCAGCGCCACGGCCCGGCCGCCGAGCGGCTTGGGTCCGTACGTGGCGACCTCGTTCTCGCCGTCCGGCGAGCTGTCCATCGAGCTGTCCGACGACGTCGTGGTCGCCCCGGTCTCAGTCACCCGCCCTACGCTACCGGCGCAGTCTGGGACATTGCTGAGACCCGGGTCACAGTGCGGTCTCCGTCGGCTGGTGCACCACTCGCTGCCGCCCGAACGCCACGATCAGGCCGAGGCCCAGGACGGTGACGACGGCGCCGGCCCACGCGGGCGCCAGGTAGCCCCAGCCCGCGTCGATGACCACGCCGCCCAGGAACGCTCCGGCGCCGTTGGCCACGTTGAGCCCGGCGTGGCACAGCGCGGCGCCCAGCGACGGCGCGCCGGGCGCCAGGTCCATGAGCCGGGTCTGGAACGCGAGCCCCAGCATCTGCGAGGTGACGCCCAGCAGGAACAGGGAGACGAGCGCTGGCACCACCGAGGCGCCTGTCAGCGCGAACAGCACGAGGGAGGCCGCGGTGGCCACGAAGCCGATCAGGACCGCGCGCAGCACGCCCCGGTCGGCCAGCCGCCCGCCGATCTGCGTGCCGACCGTCATGCCGACGCCGAACAGGGCGAGCACCCACGGCACGGCGCCGCCGGGCAGGCCGGTCACGCCCGTCATGGTGGGGGCCACGTACGTGTAGACGGCGAACATGCCGCCGAACCCGATCGCGCCGGCCACGAACGCGAACCACAGCGGCCCGTTGCGCAGGGTCGCCAGCTCGGTGCGCACCGAGCGGCCCTCACCGCCCGCGCCGGCCGGGATCAGCCGCCAGAGCCCCAGGAGCGTGGCGATGCCCAGCACGCCGATCAGCACGTAGGAGACGCGCCAGCCGAACGCCTGGCCCACCCACGTGGACAGGGGCACGCCGACGACGTTCGCGATGGTCAGGCCGGTCATCATCGTCGCGACGGCCCGCCCGCGCTGGGCGGGGCCGGCCACGGCGGCACCGACCGCGGCGCCGACGCCGAAGAACGCGCCGTGCGGCAGCCCCGCGAAGAAGCGCCCGACCACGAGCCAGCCGATGTCGGGTGCCGCGGCGGACAGCACGTTCGCCACCGTGTAGAACCCCATCAGCGCCAGCAGCAGGCGCTTGCGCGACATCCGCGCCGCGGCCACGGTCAGCAGCGGCGCCCCGACGACCACGCCGAGCGCGTACGCGGTGATGGTGTGCCCCACCTGCGGGTCGGTCGCGCCGAGGTCGAGGCCGACGTCGGGCAGCAGGCCCATCGCGGCGAACTCGGTGGTGCCGATGGTGAACCCGCCCACCGCCAGCGCGACGAGCGCGGGTGCGGCGCGGCGCATCGAGCCGGTGCCCGAAGCCTGGTCCGGGGCGTTCTGGGGTGCACTGCTCGCCATGAGGTCTCCGGAAGTGTCGTATCGATTCGGTCAACCGTCGACGACACCGGCGACGAGCACGAGAGAACGGGGAGCAGCCTACTCCTGCGCCACCCAGACGCGGGAGGCCGCCAGCAGGCCGAGATCGGCCACCCGCTCGTCGGCGTCGGACCCACCAGCACCACCCGCCGCGCCGTCGGCCCCGGGGGCCGGCGTGCAGGTCCAGGCCACGGCGACCGTCCCGGCGAACTCGCGTCGCGTGGTGACCTCCACGCGGATGTCCAGGTCCAGGCCCAGCTCGGCGAGGTACCGCAGCGCCTCCGGGTCGGCGTCGGAGATCCGCACCACCGTGCCCGCGTCGCCCGCGTGCATCGATGACAGCGGCACCGCGTCGGGCCGCACCACCGTGCCGTCGGCCGACGGGATCGGGTCGCCGTGCGGATCGCGCGACGGGTTGCCCAGCCGCGCCGCCATCCGCTCCACGAAGACGTCCGAGACCGCGTGCTCCAGCACCTCGGCCTCGTCGTGCACCTCGTCCCACCCGTACCCGAGCTGTTCCACGAGGAACGTCTCCAGGAGCCGGTGGCGGCGCACCATCACGAGCGCGAGCCTGCGACCCTCGTCCGTCAGCCGGATCGCGCCGTACCGCTCGTGCTCCAGCAGCCCCTGGCCGCTCAGCCGGCGCACCGTCTCGGACACCGTGGAGGCGCCCACGCCCAGCCGGTCGGCCAGATGCTTGGTGGTCACCTTCTCGTCCGACCACTCCTGGGCCGACCACACCGCCTTCAGGTAGTCCTGGGCGACGGGCGTCAGCTCGGCCGGGTCGGTTGTGATCTCCACGCCCCGAGCCTAGTTGCCCGACGCCGACGACGACGGCGAGGGCCCGGCATCCGGTACGTCACCCGGAACATCCCCGGGCACCTCGTCCGGCAGCGGGACGGCCGGCGGGATCGCCTGACGCTCGCTCACGGCCGCCTCGCCCTCGGGCGTCACCTCGACGAGCTGCCAGTCCACGAACTGCCGCCGCTCCGGGTCGAACCGCAGCACCGTCATCTCGGAGGTGTCGCGCAGCGGACCCACCGAGGTGTTCCCCTTGGTGGCGCCACCGGTGCTCGCGTTCACGTACCGCACGCCGTAACCCACCACGTCGGGGCCGATCCGCGTGTGCATGTGCCCCGAGATCTGGAACGGCACGCAGCCCGACTCCAGGGCCGCGTCGCCGACCGCGGGCTGGTGGATCATCAGCAGGTCCACCCGGTCCTCCTCCGTGAACCCGCCCAGGCCGGCCTCCCCGGCCGCCTCGCACGCCACGTCCCGCAGACGCTCGCCGGCCTGCTCGGGCGTCTCCTCGCGCGCGACCACCGTGCCGCCGCCGATCCGCGTCTCCAGCGGGTCCCGGTCCCCCAGGATCCGCACGCCCTCCACCTCGACGATCTCCCCGTCGAGCACGATCTGCCGGTTGGCCAGCTCCGTGGCCGTCGTCAGGCGCGAGTCGTGGTTGCCGTCCGACACGACGAACGGGACGCCGTCCGGCACCGCCGAGGCGAACGAGTCCACGCAGACCGACTCCACGCTCGTCCCGTTGATCGTGGTGTCCCCGGCATTGAGCATCACGTCGGGCGCCAGCCGGTCCGCGAGGTCACGGATCAGCGGCGTCATCCCCGTGTTGCAGTGCAGGTCGGAGACCAGCAGGAACGTCACGTAGTCGGGTTCCTCCGGGCTGCCCGACGCCGTCGGCCCCTCCTCGCCCTGCGCCGCCTCCTGCTCCGCGATCCGGGCGTCCCACGCCGCCAGCAGCTTCTCCCGGGCACCCGCGTAGAACACCTCGTTGGCCTGGTAGGTCTCCACGAGCTGGCTGCTGTACGTGTCGATCACGCCCGCCAGCCGGCCCGTGATCCGGGCGCCCTCCAGGGCCGTCCCCGCGAACACCGGCGAGGCCGGCAGCGCGGCCCGCTCCTCGGGCCCGGCGCTCGCCGTGGCGGTCGCGGCCACCAGCACGACGACGAGGCCGGCGGCGGTGATCTCCCAGGTGCGGGACGCGAAGGTGCGCGCGAGCTCCCGCCGTCGGGCGACGCCGAGCAGGGCCCGCAGACCGAACGCGACCCCGACCAGCACCACCGCCGCGGCGGCCGCCCCGCGCAGCGCGTCCCAGGCCAGCGCCCACGCCACGGTGCGCACCGTGCGCTGCGGGGTGTCGAAGAACTGCAGGTACCCGTCGAGGTCGCCCGCCAGCGCGTCGAAGCTGGCCGCGTCCACCGCCGAGAGGTCGGTGGGGATCTCGTGCACCGTGATCCGCACCCCGAGGGTCAGGGGCAGCGGGGAGTCGGTCACGACCGTGCCGAGCGGGCCGAGGTCGGCGACGATCTGGTCGTCCGCGGTGACCGCGTAGGTGGCCTCGTGCGGGCCGAGACTGAGGTCGGCTCTCGCCGTCGTGATCCCGAACATCAGGCAGAACAGGGCGGCTGCCACTCCCGCAAGGGTCCAGCGCAGCCAGCGGGGCGGGTTGGGACGACTCATCTCCTCTACCTTTTCATGCGTCCGCCGCACCCACCCGCCGCGCGGACGGGTACGCCGCCGTCCGACGGCGTACTCGTCCGCGCCCCACCCGACCCCGCGCCGAGCCCGGCCGTGCGGGAGAGGTCAGCCGGTCTTGCGGGACTTCTTGGCGTCCGCGACGCTGCGCTTCAGGGCCTCCATGAGGTCCACGACCTCGGCGCCCTCGCCCTCCTCCTCGGCCTGCTCGCCGAACGTCGCCGCCGTGTCGACGGTCTCGCCCGCCTCCAGCTTCGCGTCCACGAGCTTGCGCAGCTGCACCTGGTAGTCGTCCTCGTAGTCCTCGGGCGTGAAGTCCGCCTCGAAGCTGCCGACGAGCTGGGCCGACATCGTCAGCTCCTTGGCGCTCACCTTCGCCGGCTCGTCGAGGGACGGGAACGCGGCCTCGCGGATCTCGTCGGCCCACAGGAGGGTCTGCAGCACCAGGATCTCGTCCCGGACCCGCAGCGCCGCGAGCCGGGTGCGCTGCCGGAGCGCGAACTTCACGACCGCCGTGCGGTCGGTCTCCTCCAGCGTGCGGCGCAGCAGCACGTACGCCTTCGTGGACTTGGAGTCCGGCTCCAGGTAGTAGGTCCGGTCGAACATGATCGGGTCGATCTGCTCGCTGGGCACGAACTCGACCACCGATATCTCCCGGTCCCGCTCGGCGGGCAGGTCGGCGAGGTCCTGCTTGGTGAGCACCACGGTGCGCTCACCGTCGTCGTAGGCCCGGTCGATGTGCTCGTACGGCACCACCTCGCCGTCGATCTCGCACACGCGCTTGTACCTGATGCGTCCGCCGTCGGCGTCATGCACCTGGTGCAACGGCACGTCGTGGTCCTCGGTCGCGCTGTACAGCTTGACCGGGACGTTGACGAGACCGAAGGTCACGGCACCCTTCCAGATCGCCCTCATCCTTCTATGGTGCGCCCCAAGCGCACGACATGCCCAGGTTTAGTCCTGGGCCGGCGTCAGAGGCCCGCGCGGTCCAGCTTCGCGCAGAGCTCGGCGTTGGTGGGCTCCACGAGCTGCTCGCCGTCCGGGAAGACCAGCACCGGGATGGTCTTTCGCCCGGTCAGCGCCTCGGCCTCGTCGGCCCGGGTGGGGTGCGCGGCGAGGTCCACGTAGACGTAGTCCACGCGCCGGACGTCGAGCACGGCCTTGCTGCGCCGGCAGTCCCGGCACCACTCGGCGCCGTAGACGGTGAGCCGCTCGGGCCGGCCGATCGAGGGAGCGGCGGCGGCAGCCGAGAGGGGCGCCACGGACACGTCGATCGAGATGTCAGAAATCACTCGCGGGAGCCTAGCGGAGTTCTTCACCCGGCCTCTACACCGTTCGAGTGATCTCGCCGACTCCGGGCACGACTCCGAGCGCACGAGGCCGACCGGCGGCACGATGGTGGGATGGCGACGACGCAGACGGTCACGGTGGACGGCCACCGCCTGCGCCTGAGCAACCTCGACAAGGTGCTGTACCCGGCGTCGGGCACCACCAAGGGCGAGGTGCTGCACTACCTGGCGGAGGTGGCCCCCGTGCTGCTGCCGCACGCGGCCAACCGCCCCGCGACCCGCAAGCGCTGGCCCGACGGCACCAGCGGGCAGATGTTCTTCCAGAAGAACCTCGACGCCTCCACCCCCGACTGGGTCAAGCGCCGGTCGATCCAGCACAAGAAGTCGGCCAACGACTACGTGCTGGTCAACGACCTGGCGACCCTGACCTGGCTCGGCCAGACCGCGACGTTGGAGCTGCACACCCCGCAGTGGCAGTTCGGCCGCACGGGGGCGCGCCTCGACCCGGACCGCCTCGTGCTGGACCTCGACCCCGGGCCCGGCGCCGGGCTCGCCGAGTGCGCCGAGGTGGCGCGCTGGGCCCGCGAGATCCTGCGCGGCATGGACCTGGAGCCGTACCCCGTCACGTCCGGGTCCAAGGGCATCCACCTGTACGCGGCCCTCGGCAAGGCGGCCGACACCCGGCTCGACTCCGACGCCGTGTCCGCCGTGGCGCACGAGCTCGCCCGGTATCTGGAGGCCGAGCACCCCGACCTGGTCGTCAGCGACATGAGCAAGGCCCTGCGGTCGGGCAAGGTGCTGGTCGACTGGTCGCAGAACAACGGCAGCAAGACCACCATCGCGCCCTACTCCCTGCGCGGGCTCGACCGGCCCTGGGTCGCCGCGCCCCGCACCTGGGCGGAGCTGGAGGACCCGGACCTCGCCCAGCTCACGCCCGAGGACGTGGTCGCGCGCATCGCGGCCGACGGCGACCTCCTCGCACCTCTGCTGGAGGGGCACCTCGCCGCCCTGGAACCGACGTCGGAGCGCCTGGCCACCTTCCAGAAGCTGGAGACCTACCGCGCCAAGCGTGACCCGGCGAAGACCCCGGAGCCGTTCGGGCCCGCGACCAGCGCCTCGCCGTCCGGCACGGACGACGAGGCCGGCCAGGGCGACGCGGGCTCCGCGGCCTCCCCGGGCGACGCGGACCAAGAGGCCGCCCCCACCTTCGTCATCCAGGAGCACCACGCCCGCCGCCTGCACTGGGACTTCCGGCTGGAGCACGAGGGCGTCCTGGTGAGCTGGGCCCTCCCCCGCGGCGAACCCACCGACCCCGCGAAGAACCACCTGGCCGTCCAGACCGAGGACCACCCCCTCGAGTACGGCACGTTCGAGGGCAGCATCCCCGGCGGCGAGTACGGCGCGGGCGCCGTCACGATCTGGGACTCCGGCACCTACGAGCTCGAGAAGTGGCGCGACGACGAGGTGATCGTCACGCTGCGCTCCGCCGAGCGCGGAGCCCGGCGGCTCGCCCTGATCCGCACCGGCGGGCGCGACGGCGACGCCGAGAACAACTGGCTGATCCACCTGACCAAGGCCCAGCCGGACGGCGCCGGCGCGCCGGGTCCCGCCGGCCACACGAGCACCGCCTCCCCGGACGACACCGGAGCGGACGGCACCGGAGCGGACGGCACAGGACCGGACGGCGCGGCGCCGGCATCGCGCACGACAGCAACGACCAGCCGGACGACCGGCACCCAGCGGGACGAACGGCGTCGGCCCATGCTCGCCACCGCCGCCGCACCCGGCGACCTCACCCGGCCCGACGACTGGGCCTTCGAGATGAAGTGGGACGGCTTCCGCACCCTCGCCCATGTCCAGGACCCCGAGACCCTGCGCCTGGTCAGCCGCTCCGGGCAGGACCTCACCGTCACGTTCCCCGAGCTCGCCGCGCTCGCGGGCCAGGTCGACGCCGCCCGCCTGCCGGTCGTGCTCGACGGCGAGATCGTCGCCCTCGACCGCGCCGGCCGCCCCGACTTCCGCCGCCTCCAGCACCGCGCCAACCTGCGCAAGGAGCGCGACGTCGCACGCGCCAAGGCCCAGGTCCAGGTGGACCTCATGCTGTTCGACGTGCTGGTCGCCGACGGCGACGACGTCACCGCCCGCCCCTACACCGAGCGGCGGGAGCTCCTGGAGTCCCTGGTCACGCCGAGCGCACCCGTGCACCTCCCGCCCGCGTTCGACGGTGACCTGGAGGCCGCCCTCCGCACGTCGCGCACCCTCAGGCTGGAGGGCGTGGTCGCCAAGCGCCGCACCTCCACCTACGCCGGACGGCGCTCGCACGAGTGGCTCAAGATCAAGCACCAGGCCATGCAGGAGGTGGTGGTCGTGGGCTGGCGGCCGGGCCGCGCCGACGCCTCCGTGATGGGCTCGCTGCTCATGGCGGTGCCGGACGCGAGCGGCGACGACTCCGGCCTGCGCTACGTCGGCCGGGTGGGCACGGGCTTCTCCGAGCGCGAGCGCCGGGAGATCACCACGCGGCTGCGAGGCATGGAGCGCAAGACGCCGGGCGTGTCCGGCGTGCCCGCGGAGGACGCCTCGGACGCCCGCTGGGTCACGCCCAGCCTGGTGGGCGAGGTGACGTACGCGGACTGGGCCGAGGGTCCGGACGGCGCGTCGGGCGAGCGGCGCATGCGGCACTCGGTGTGGCGGGGCTGGCGTCCGGAGAAGACGCCGGCGGAGGTCGTCGTGGACACCCCTGGTCACGGGTGACGCCGTGGGCCGGACGAGCGCGGCGAAGTGCCGCGAAGTGCCGCGAAGTGCGTTTCTACCCAGTCATCGGGCCCGTGATCAGGTCGTTTCCGGGCCCAATGGCTGGGTAGAAGCGCACCGAAGTCGGGCGACCCGGGGCGCTTGGCACACTATTACCGATGCAACAGCGGTGTGTGCCCGGCCGGTGCGGCGAGCGCGGAATACCGGCGTCCGCCAGGCAGGTTGTCGCCTGCATGCGAGCGATCACGTATGCACGGTTCGGCAGCGCCGACGTCCTGGAGCTCACCGAGCAGCCCGACCCGCACATCGGCCCCGACACGGTCGTGGTGCGAGTGCGGGCGGCGTCGGTCAACCCGGTCGACTGGAAGATCCGCGAGGGCTACCTGCAGGGCCTCATCGACGCGGAGCTGCCGGCGATCCCGGGCTGGGACGTCGCGGGCGTCATCGAGCAGGTGGGCCTGGACACCCCCGAGTACCAGGTCGGCGACGAGGTGTACGGCTACGTGCGCAAGGACACCGTGCACGGCGGCACGTTCGCCGAGCTCGTCGCCGCGCCCGTGCGCACCCTGGCGCGCAAGCCGGCGTCGCTGAGCTTCGAGGAGGCCGCGGCGGTACCGCTCGCGGGCCTCACCGCCTACCAGGCGATCCAGCGGGCCGGTGTGCGGGACGGCCAGACCGTGCTGGTGCACGCCGCGGCCGGCGGCGTCGGCGCGTTCGCGGTGCAGATCGCCAGGGCGCTGGGCGCCCGCGTCATCGGCACGGCGAGCGAGCGGAACCACGAGTTCCTGCGCGGCCTCGGCGCCGAGCCCGTCACCTATGGCGACGGCCTGGCCGACCGCGTCCGCGCGCTCGCCCCGGAGGGCGTCGACGTGGTCCTGGACTTCGTGGGCGGCGGCACGGTCGCCGCCAGCACCGAGCTCCTGGCCGACGGCGGCACGGTCGCCTCGATCACGGACCCCACCGCCCGCTCCGAGCACGGCGGGCACTACGTGTGGGTGCGTCCGTCGACCGCCGACCTCGACGCGCTCACCGCGCTGTTCGACGCCGGCAAGCTGTCCGTCGAGGTGGCGCAGGTCTTCGACCTCGCCGACGCGGCCGACGCCCACCGGGCCAACGAGTCCGGCCACACCCGCGGCAAGGTCGTGGTCCGGGTCTGACCCTCCCCCTGGCCGGGTGGCTCGGGGGGCCGGCCACCCGAGTACTGCCGACCGCAGGGAGGCAGGCCTGGGATCAGGCCAGGCCCGGGCCTGCGTGGGGATCAGCCGTAGACCGGTGGGTAACTGATCGCGCCGCGCAGGCTCGCGTCGGCCGGGTCGTAGGCCGGCAGGAGGTGGACCTGGCCCGCCTCGGGCGGGGCCCAGTCCGGCAGCTGCATCTCGATCCCGTGGTCGCGGGCCGCGACGAATCCGAGCGCCCCGTAGTACGCCGGGCTGCCCTCCAGCACGACGAAGGGCTCGCCCGCCTGCTCGGCACCCGCGAGCACGGCCCGGACCAGGGCCGAACCGATGCCGCGCCGCTGGTGCTCCGGTAGAACGCCGAGCGGGGTGAGCATCGCGACCTCGCGCTCTCCGGCCTCGCCCGTGACGGTGCAGCCGGTGATCATGACGTGGCCCACCACCGCGCCGTCGGACACCGCCACCAGCGAGAGCGCCGGGCGGTAGATCCAGGACTCGCGGATGCGGTCGACGCCGTCGGCGACCCGGTCCTCGTCGAAGGCCGCGACCTGCACCGTGCGGATCGCGGGGAAGTCCTCCGGCGCCTCGGGCCGGATCGTCCAGTCGCTCATGCGTCGGCGGGTTCGGCCGGGGCGGCCGCCTGGTCGGCGGCGCCGACCTCTTCCCGCGAGCGCAGGACGCAGAACTCGTTGCCCTCCGGGTCGGCGAAGGTCACCCAGCCCGATCCGGGACCGTAGATCCCGCGGTGGTCGTCGACGACGGTGGCCCCGAGCGCCTTGACCCGTTCGACCTCGACGTCGCGCAGGTCCGCGCGCGGACGCAGGTCGAGGTGCACGCGGTTCTTGACCGTCTTGGCCTCCGGCACCTCGACGAACAGCACGTTCACCCCCTCGCCGTCGGGGTCGACGATCATGCACTCCTCATGACCGGGCAGGTTCGGGTCGCCGGGCACGTCCTGGTAGCCGAGCACCGGTTTCCACCACTCGGACAGCGTGTACGCGTCGGAGGAGTCCACGGTCACGTGCGAGACGAAGGAAGTCATGCGGGGACCCTGGCACAGCCGCCCCCACGCGCCAACGCATTAACCGCGCGGCTGGGTGGTCGGCAGGCGAGCACCAGCCCGGCCTGGCGCCGGAGCTCAGCTCGGGGACGAGCGGCCGTGGCGCCAGTAGCCGACGAAGTCGACGTGCGCCTTGGGCACCCCGCGATCGCCCACCAGGTGCCGGCGCGCGCCCGTGGCCAGCGCCGACTCGCCGATCGTGAAGGCGTACACGTCACCGGTGCACCCCGCCAGGTCCAGGGCGCACAGCTCCGCGAGCGCCGCCTGCCCGGGGACGGCGTGCGGGTTGGCGTCGGACCGCACCACCCAGCGCACCTCGACGCCGGTCGGGGCGCGGAACTCCTGCTTGTCCGCGGCCGTGGGTACCTCGACGACGGCGAGGCCGCGCGCGTCGCCGGGCAGGGACTCGCAGATGCCCGCGACGGCGGGCAGGCCGGACTCGTCGGCGACCAGGAGCGTCCAGTCGTGGTCGTGCCGCGGGTTGTAGGCGACGCCCTGGTCGAGCAGGCCGACGCGCAGGCCCTGCTCCGCGGCCTGGGCGAAGCCGGCCCCCGGCCCGACGGCATGTCCGCCGTCGTGCCCGGCCTCCTCGTCGTCCCCCGCGTGCAGCACGAAGTCGACGTCGAGCTCGTTCAGGTCGGGGCGCGCGGCGCGGACGGTGTAGTTGCGCACCCACGGCCGGCGGGCCTTGGGCGTGGTGAGGTACTCGGCGTACCAGAGCCCGGAGGTGCGCGTGGGCAGGCGCAGCATGTCCTGCCCGGCGCGCGGCAGGAACAGGCGGAACCACTGGTCGTAGCCGGCGGGCGTGAACCGGTCGAGCTCGTCGCCGCCGAGGGTCACGCGCATCATGTTCGGCGAGACCTGCTTGGTGCTGATGACCTCGGCCATCACGACGTGCGGGTCGACGGCCTTGCGCCCCTTGAATGCCATGCACTGAGGTTAGGCATACCTAACTGGTTTTGACCAGGTTTGCGTCGGGATCTACTCCACGCACGTTCCGGATCCCCACCAGCGACAGCAGCCCGCCGAGGAACAGGAGGCCCGCCGTCACCAGGAGGGCCCGGTGGAACGACGCGACGTCGAGCACGCCGCCCGTGATGATCCCCGCGAACGCCACGGTCACCAGGCCCGCCACGCGCGCCACGGCGTTGTTCACGGCGGAGCCGATGCCGGCGTCGTGCGTCGGGACGGCGCCCAGGATCGCGGCCGTCAGGGGCGCCACGGTGATCGCGAGGCCGAGCCCGAAGACGAGCTGACCGGGCAGCACCTGCGTGGGGTAGTACGCGGTCTCGTCCATGGCGAGCATGAGCAGGTAGCCGACCCCCGCCACGATCGGCCCCACGGTCATGAAGAGCCGCGGCCCGTACCGGCCGGCGAGCGTGCCGAACCATGCCGACAGGGCGATCATCGCGATCGTCGTCGGCAGCTGCGCCACCCCGGACGCGGTGGCGGAGTACCCCGCGACCTGCTGCAGGAACAGGGTGAGCACGAAGCCGCCCAGCGACAGCGCGCCGTAGATCGCCGTGGTGGCCAGGTTGCCCCAGGCGAAGTTGCGCGCCCGGAACAGGCGCAGCGGCAGCATCGGGTCCGCCGCCCGCCGCTGGTAGAGCACGAACGCCACCAGCATCACGGCGCCGGCGATGATCGAGACGAGGATGACGGGCGACGTCCAGCCGAGCCGCTCCCCCTCGATCAGCCCGAACACCACGCCCGCGAGGCCGAGCGCGGCCAGCACCGCGCCGGGCACGTCGATGTGCCGGCCCGGCTCGCCCTCCGCGGCGGGGACGCCGCGCAGGAGCCAGAGCGTCACGGCGATGACGGGCACGTTGATCCAGAACACCCAGCGCCACGACGCGAAGTCCACCAGCATGCCGCCCACGAACGGGCCCACGATCATCGCGCTGGTGGTCAGCGCGGTCCACCGGCCGATCGCGCGGGACTGCGCCTCGCCGCTGAACGTCGCGATGATCAGCGCCAGGGAGCTCGGCACCAGCAGGGCACCGGCCACCCCCTGCAGGGCACGCGCGAGCACGAGGAAGGGACCGGTGGGCGCGACGGCGCACAGGATGGAGGCGAGGGCGAACCCGACGAGCCCGGCGGCCAGCACGCGGCGCCGGCCGTAGACGTCGGAGATCGAACCGGCCACGAGCATCAGCGCGCCGAGGGTGATCAGGTACGCGTCCACGACCCACTGCTGCAGGGGCAGCGCCTCCATGCCGGGCCCCGCCAGCTCGTCCGCGATCGCGGGCAGGGCGACGCTCACCACCGTGCCGTCGAGGAACGACACGAAGGAGCCGAGGACGGCGACGACGAGGACTCGTCTCTGGAGTGTGGTCACGGGCCTCACGCTATGCCCGGCCACCGACAACCGCCCCGCCGCCAGGATTTCGCCCGAGGCAGCCGGCCTCGACCCCGTCGTGTCCCGACCACGCCCGAACATCCGGCACGATCGCCCCATGGACCTGACGATCCGCCCCGCGACCCTCGACGACGCCGCGGCGTGCGCCGACATCTACTCCTACTACGTGCGCGAGACCCACATCAGCTTCGAGTCCGAGCCGCCGGACGCCGAGGAGATGGCGCGGCGCATCGCGAGCTACTCGGCCGGCCACGCGTGGCTCGTCGCCCTGGAGGCGGGCACGACCGACGTCGTCGGCTTCGCGTACGCCGCGCCCTACTCGCCGCGCGAGGCCTACCGCTGGTCGGCCGAGACCAGCGTCTACCTCCAGCAGGGCCGACGCCGGACGGGCGCGGGCCGTGCACTGTACGAGGAGCTCTTCGACCGGCTCGCCGCACGCGGCTTCCGCCGGCTGGTGGCAGGCCTGGCCCTGCCGAACGAGGCCAGCCTGGGCCTGCACACCGCCGTCGGGTTCGAGGTGGTCGGCACGTTCCACCAGATCGGCTGGAAGCACGGCCGGTGGCACGACGTCATGCGGCTGCAGAAGGACCTGGCGCCCGGGCTCGGGGACGCGCCGCCCGCCGGCGAGCCCGGCTGATCTACCCGCTCGGCCGGTCGCCGTCAATTCAGTGTTGCGATCATCCTGGCCGCACGGAACACGAAAGGATCCGTGCATGGACAGCATCGTCCGCGTCGCGACTCCCGACGACGCCGCAGCTTGCGCCGCCATCTACGCCCCCTTCGTCGCCGACTCGGCGGCGACGTTCGAGACCCGCCCGCCGGACGCCCGCGAGATGACGCGCCGCATCGAGCGCTTCTTCGGCCGCGAGACATGGCTGGTGCTGGAGTCGCACGGCACGGTCGTGGGCTTCGCCTACGCCAAGCCGTTCGCGGACCGTCCGACGTTCCGGTGGACGCTCGAGACCAACGTGTACGTCGCGACCGAGCACCAGCGTGTCGGCGGAGGCCGCGCCCTGTACGAGGCGCTCCTGGCGCGGCTCGCGCGCCGCGGCTACCACCGCGTCGTCGCGAGCATCGTGCTGCCGAACGACCCCGCGATCGCGCTGCACGAGGCGGTCGGGTTCCAGCGCGCGGGCTCGTTCGAGAAGATCGGCTGGAAGCTGGGCGCCTGGCGCGACGCCGTCCTGTTCCAGCGCGACCTCGTGGCCGACGACGGCCTCGCCCCCGGCAACCGCACCGCCGACGCCGAGCTGCAGGGCCTGCTCACGCCCGAACCGCTGGAGGTCACGCGCACCCCGTTGCTGCGCCCGCACCCGGCGGAGGACCAGGTCGCGTACTTCGGCGACTGAGCCGGAGGCGCAGCGGAGGGTGCGGGCCGAGGAACGAGGCACGCGCCCGCAGCGGAGCCGCAGGCTCAGGCGCGATCCGTAGAGACTGTGCCGGAGGCGCAGCGGAGGGTGCGGGCCGAGGGACGAGGCAGCGCCCGCAGCGGAGCCGCAGGCTCAGGCGCCAGACAAGCAGAGCCTGAGCTGTCCTTCTTTTGGGCTCGCCCGCTCCCTCACCCGTTGCCTAGGGTCGCCTGCATGACCCTCACCGTGCGCCGGATCGAGTACGCCGACCAGCCCGACTACACCCGGCTGGGCGGCGAGGCGTTCGGTGTGCCCGCCGGGGGCCGCGCGGTCCCGACGGCAGAGGAGTGGGCCGCCTCCGGCTTTCGGGAGTGGGGTGCGTTCGACGGCGACGGGCTGGCCGCCCGCCTGCGCGTCTACGGGTTCACGTCGTGGTTCCACGGCGCGCGCGTGCCGACGGCGGGCGTGGCGGGGGTCGCCGTCGAGCCCGAGCGGCGCGGCTCCGGGCACCTCGCGCGCCTGTTCCGCACCGCGCTCGACGAGGCCCGCGAGCAGGGCGACGTCCTCTCCACGCTCTTCCCGTCCGCGCCGGGCATCTACCGCCGAATGGGCTACGAGGTGGTCGGCTCGTTCGACGACGTCGACGTGCCGCTGCAGAACCTGAACCGGGTGGCGGCGCCCGACGGCGTGGTGACCCGCCGGGCCGCGACGGCCGACTTCGACGCCGTCGTCGCCGTGCACCGCCGCTGGGCCGCGGCACAGAACGGGCCGGTCTCGCGGGCGGAGAAGCCGTTCTGGACCCCGCCGGAGAAGTTCTTCGCCGACTACACGGGCGTCACGCTGGCCCTCGACACCGCGGGCGAGGTGGTCGGCTTCGCGAGCTGGACCCGCGGCGAGGGGTACACACCGGCCACGACGGTCATGGAGATCGACGACCTCGTCGCGCTGACGCCCGACGCCGCCCGGGCCCTGTGGCGCACCCTCGGCAGCTTCTCGACGGTGGTCGGCACGGCGCGCGTGGCGACGTCGGGCCTGGATCCCGCGTGGCTGGTGCTGCCCGACCTGACCACGACCGTGCACTCCGCCCACCCGTACATGCTGCGTGTCCTGGACGTGGCCGGTGCGCTGGGCGGGCTCGCGACGCCGCTGGAGGGCGCCCGCGTGCCGTTCGCCGTCCGGGGCGCGGAGGATCTCGCGGGCGCCTGGACGCTCACGGTCTCGGACGGCGTCACGCATCTGGAGCGGGACGACGTCGCCGTCGACGACGCGCACCACGAGCGGCCTGTGCTCAGCCCGAACGGGCTGGCGCTGCTGTACTCGGGCGCGCAGTCGGCGGCGAACCTGCGGATCGCGGGCCACCTCACCGGCCCGGCGGACCACGACGCCGTCCTGACCGCGCTGTTCGCGGGCCGCCAGGTCCACGTCCGCGACTACTTCTGACCCACGCCGGCCGGCGCCCGCCTCCGGCCGGGACGGTGTTGACCACAGCATTTCCTGCCACGACCGGCGTCCACCTGGCAGCAACCGCTGTGCTCAAGCGCCCTCGGGGGGGCGCGTCGGGGCCGTGTTCGGCGCGGCGGATAATCGGCGGGTGGATATTCCTGTCGCCTGGTCCGTCGTACTCATCGTCACCGCGC
Source organism: Promicromonospora sp. NPDC050262 (assembly GCF_040655935.1). NCBI lineage: Bacteria > Bacillati > Actinomycetota > Actinomycetes > Micrococcales > Promicromonosporaceae > Promicromonospora > Promicromonospora sp. NPDC050262. The sequence continues at coordinate 55,162 of NZ_JBFAKX010000008.1, forward strand.
TGTGGAACCTGCTCATCTGGCCGCGGTTCTGGCAGCGCATCGTCGCCGACCCCCGCTCGCGCGACGCCGACGGCCGGGCCACGACGTTCCTCACCGTGCACAGCGTGCTCATCGGGGTCTCGCTCGCCCTGGCCCTCGCGGTCGGCGTGCTGGGCGTGCTCACCCTCTTCTGACGTCGTCGAGATCTGGTGGCCGCACCGGGACCTGACCGTGCGCCACCAGATCTCGACGCATGCCCTGGCCGTCCGAGGTTGGCACCATACCTGGAGGTAGGTATGGTGCAGGCATGAGCAGCAGCACATCCGCACGTGAGCGGCTCGTCGGCGCCGCGCAGGATCTCTTCGCCGCCCAGGGGGTCGGGCCCACGAGCCCGCGCGCCGTGCTGGCGGCGTCCGGCGTCGGGCAGGGCAGCCTGTACCACCACTTCCCCACCAAGCACGACCTCGCCGTGACCGCCGTCGGCGCCACCGTGGACGACGTGCTGACGCGCGCGATGCGCACGCTCGGCGGCGACTCCCCCGCCGTCGAACGCCTCGTCGCCTACCTCGAACGGCCGCGCGAGGCGCTGGCCGGCTGCAAGATCGGCCGCCTCACCGCCGACCAGGCAGTGATGGACGACGACGGCCTGCACGACGTGGTGACCGCCTACTTCGTGCGGCTGCTCGGCGCCGTCACGCAGATCTTCCGCGAGACCGGGCTGCCCGACGACGTCGCCCGCGACCGTGCGCACGCCGCCCTCGCCATCATCCAGGGCGGGTACGTCCTGGCCCGGGCCACGCGGGATCCCGGCGCGCTCGACGCCGCGGTGCGCGGCTTCGTCGGCCTGCTGAACCAGGACCCGCCGAACCAAGACCCGCCGAACCAGGACCCCCTGAACCAGAAGGAGAACTCGTGACACTCCGCGAGCGCCTGCGCGCGCTGCCCACCTTTGCCCGGCCGGGGCTGCCGGTCCTCGACACCGCGGCCGCCCCGCCCACCCCGCACGACCTGTTCGTGACGTGGATCGAGCAGGCGATCGACGGCGGGCTGCTGGCCCCGCAGGCCGCGACGCTGTCGACGGCGGACGCCGCCGGGCGGGTCCACGCCCGCACGCTGGTGCTCAAGGACGTGACGGCGGACGGCTGGTGGTTCGCGTCGCAGTCCACGGGGCCCAAGGGGCGCGACCTGGCGGCGAACCCGAACGCCGCGCTGACGTTCTTCTGGCCGGAGCTGGGCCGCCAGGTCAAGGTGACGGGCACGGCGGCGTCGGCCGGGGCGGAGGCGAGCCGGGCGGACTTCCTCGCACGGCCGGACCTGTCGCGCGCCGCGGGGCTGGTGAACCACCAGAGCGAGCCGCTCGGGTCGCAGGAGGAGTACGCGGACGCGTTCGCCGAGGCGCTGCGCACGGTCACCGCCGACCCCGGCCTGGCTGCCCCGGACTGGACCGCGTACGTGCTCGCGCCGACCGAGGTCGAGTTCTGGCAGGCGCCGGACGACGGCCCGCACGCGCGGCTGCTGTACCGGGCGACGGCCGACGGCTGGTCGACCGGCCTGCTGTGGCCCTGACCGCCCGCTCGCCCGCCTCAGCCGACGTGTCAGACATACAGGTCACCCGGGTGACCTGTGCGTCTGACACACGCGCCCACGCCTGACAGGCCGCCGAACAGATCGGCCCCGACGAAGGGATACCCCCGTGACGACCCTCCCACGCACCACCCCGACCACCCCGGCGAGCACCGGCCCGAGCACCGGCCCGATCGCCCACGCCCGTGCCGACGCGGCGGCGGGGCTGGACGCGCTCCTGTCCGCCGTCGGGCGGCTGACCGCCGACGACCTCGCCGGGCCGTCGACCCTGGACGGCTGGACCCGAGGGCACGTGCTCGCGCACGTCGCGGGCCTGGCCACGGCGATGCTCGGGCAGGCGCGGGCCGCCGAGCGCGGCGAGGTGGTGCCGGTCTACGCCAGCCCGGAGGCCCGCAGCGCGGGGATCGAGGCGGGTGCCGAACGCACCGTGGCCGAGCACCTGACCGTCCTCGGCGACCTCCGCGACAGCCTGGCCGAGGCCTGGCCGCAGCCCGGCTCGCCGCTGTGGGAGGCCCCGAGCGGGTACCGCGGTGGGCCGCTGTCGGGCTGCCTGCTCGCCTGGTGGCGCGAGGTGCGCATCCACTCGGTCGACGCGCTGGCCGGCACCACGCAGGAGGTCGGGTACGAGACGTGGGACGACGCGCTGTGCGCCCACCTCCGCGAGTTCCTGGCCGTCCGGCTGCCCGACGGCGTGTCCGTGGACGACGTCGCCGGCGACCCGCGCGACGTCACCGCCTGGCTGGCCGGACGGGTCCCGGCGACGCCGCTGCCGGGCGACCTGCCCGAGCTGGGACCGTGGCCGTCGTCGACGCCCGCCCGCTGAGCACCGTGTCGGACGCTCAGGCCACCCGGGAGAGCTGAGCGTCCGACCGGTCCGGGCACGGCGACGGCAGGACGGCCGGGCTCACGAGTTGTCGCCCACCGCCGCCGCGAACCGGACCCCCGTGAGCCGCTCCGACGCCTCCCAGACGCGCGCGGCCTCCTCGGCGCTGCGCAGCGGCCCGTACATCGCCTGCTCGGCGGGCCGGCCGCCGAGGTTGCCGGGGCCGCTCGGCCCGTAGAGGGCGCCGGGCCTGGCCGCGGGGTCGGTCGCGGCCATGAGGGCGGGCAGCTTCGCGGTCTCGACGGTACCGACCAGGATGCCGCGGGCCGAGAGCGCACGGATCAGCCGGACCGCGGGCGTGTCGGTGCTCCGGCCGAGCTCGGGACGCGCGGCCAGGAGGCTGGTGGGCGCGACGCCGGGGTGGGAGAGGTTGCTGGTGATGCCCCAGCCGTGGGTCCGGCTGCGGCGCTCCAGCTCCAGTCCGAACAGGCCGAACGCGATCTTGGACTGCGCGTAGGCGTCCATGCCGTCGTACGAGCGCTCCCAGTTCAGGTCGTCCCAGTTGATGCTGCCGCGCCGCGCCGCGACGCTGACCTGCGAGGTGACGCGCGCGCCGCCGTCGCGCAGCAGCGGGAGCAGATGACCGACCAGCGCGAAGTGGCCCAGGTGGTTGGTACCCGTCTGCAGCTCGAACCCGTCGGCGGTGGTCTGGCGGGTCGGCGGCCGCATGACGCCGGCGTTGTTGATCATCACGTGGATCGGCCGGCCCTCCTCGCGCAGGGTGTCACCCAGCGCCGCCACGGAGTCCAGGGAGGACAGGTCGAGCGTGCGCAGCGAGAGCCGCGCGTCGGGCACCGTGCGCCGGATGGTGGCGACCGCCGCCTCGCCCTTGCGCGGGTTGCGCACGGGCATGACCACGTCGGCGCCGGCCGCGGCCAGCCGGGTCGCCATGCCCAGCCCCATCCCGTCGCTCGCTCCGGTGACCAGCGCGCGCTTCCCGGCCAGGCTCGGCACGGTGATGTCGATCGGTGTGCGTGACATGGGCACTTCTCCCTCGTGTGGTCGAGATCAGTTCGTCGAGATCGGTTCGTCGTCGACCTCGATCCTGGGCGGACGCCGGGGACCTATCCAGGGCCTGGCGATCACAGGCTCGCCGGGTCACGGGTCCGCCCCGTACGGGGGGATCGGCGGGCCGTGGCTCCGCCGTCCGGCACGGGGTAGAAAGAAGCCGTACGCGAGACAGGGGGAACCGTGATCGATCGCACCGGGCTGGCGGAGTTCCTGCGCCGACGCCGCGAGCTGCTGCAGCCGGAGGACGTCGGGATGCCGCGGGGGCAGCGCCGCCGCACGAGCGGGCTGCGACGGGAGGAGGTCGCCGTGCTGTGCAACATGTCGACCGACTACTACTCCCGGCTGGAGCGGGAGCGCGGACCCCAACCGTCCGAGCAGATGATCGCGTCGATCGCGCAGGGCCTGCACCTGTCGCTGGACGAGCGCGACCACCTGTTCCGGCTGGCCGGGCACCACCCGCCGGTGCGCGGCACCACCAGCGAGCACATCAGCCCCGGGCTGCTGCGCATCCTCGACCGGCTCGACGACACCCCCGCGGAGATCGTCACCGAGCTCGGCGAGACCCTGCGGCAGACGCCGACAGGCGTGGCCCTGACCGGGGAGACGACCGGCTACACCGGGCCGGAGCGCAGCATCGGCTTCCGCTGGTTCACCGACCCGGACACGCGTGCGCTCTACGCGCCCGAGGAGCACCCGTTCCTGACGCGCATGTTCGCCTCGGGACTGCGCGAGATCGCGACCGTCCGCGGGCCGGGCTCGCGCGCCGCGCGGTACGCCGAGATCCTCCTGGAGCGCAGCGAGGAGTTCCGCCAGGTGTGGGAGGCCCACGAGATCGGCGTCCGCCCGCACGAGGTGAAGCACTTCGTGCACCCCGAGGTCGGGGCGCTGGAGCTGACCTGCCAGTCCCTCCTCGACCCGGACCAGTCGCACCGGCTGCTCGTGTACACGGCCCTGCCCGGCAGCGAGAGCTACGAGAAGCTGCGGCTGCTGTCCGTGCTCGGGCCGCAGGAGGTGCGCTGACTCGCGCAGAGCGGACATCACCGTCAGCGCTCATACCGTGAGCGAGGTCACGGTACACATCACGTGATTCATGCCACAGCGCTCGTTCCGCTTTTCACAAGCGCGCTATCTTTCTGAGCGTGACTTCTTACCTCCAGACAGCCCCTCGTCCCTCCGAAGAGGTCGACGTCGCGCTGATCGGCGGAGGGATCATGAGCGCCACCCTCGGCGCGCTGCTCACGATCCTTGAGCCGACCTGGCGTGTCGGGATCTACGAGCGCCTCGACGAGGTGGCACTCGAGTCGTCGAACCCGTGGAACAACGCGGGCACCGGCCACGCCGCCCTCTGCGAGCTGAACTACACGCCGGAGCGCAAGGACGGCTCCGTCGACATCTCCAAGGCGGTGAAGATCAACGAGCAGTTCCACACCTCCCGCGAGTTCTGGAACCACCTGCTCACCGCGGGCCTGATGGAGGGCACCGACTTCATCAACGTCACGCCGCACATGACGTTCGTGCGCGGCGCCGAGAACGTCGACTTCCTGCGCCGCCGCTTCGACGCGCTGAGCGCGCACCCGCTGTTCGGCGACATGGAGTTCAGCTCCGACCCGGCCGTGATCGGCTCGTGGGCCCCGCTGATGACGCTGGACCGCGACACCGACGAGCCCATCGCCGCCACGCGCGCCGCCGCGGGCACCGACGTCGACTTCGGGTCGCTCACCAGGAAGCTGATCGGCTTCGCCACCGCGCACAACACCGAGCTGCACGTGAACCACGAGGTGCGCGGGCTCAAGAAGCTCCGGGACGGCCGCTGGCGCCTGACCCTGAACGACCGCTCCTGGAACGCCGGCACCCGCCGTCGCACCGTCACCGCGAAGTTCGTCTTCGTCGGCGCCGGCGGCGGCGCGCTGCCCCTGCTGCAGGCGTCGGGCATCAAGGAGGCGCGCGGGTACGGCGGCTTCCCGATCTCGGGCGAGTTCCTGCGCACCGCGAACCCCGAGCTCGTGGCCCAGCACCACGCGAAGGTCTACGGCAAGGCCGACGTCGGCGCCCCGCCCATGTCCGTGCCCCACCTGGACACGCGCATCGTGGACGGCAAGAGCTACCTCATGTTCGGCCCGTACGCCGGGTTCAGCCCCAAGTACCTCAAGAAGGGCAAGTACCTCGGCCTGATCACGTCGCTGCGCCTGCACAACGTCTTCTCGATGCTGGGTGCCGGCGTGAAGAACCTCGACCTCACCGGCTACCTCGTCGGGCAGGTCGCGGCCGCGCCGGAGACCAAGTTCCACGAGCTGCAGCGGTTCATGCCCACGGCGCAGCCCGCCGACTGGGAGAAGATCACCGCCGGCCAGCGCGTCCAGGTCATCAAGTGGGTCAAGGGCAAGGGCGGCGTGCTGGAGTTCGGCACCGAGGTCGTCGCGGCCCAGGACGGCACGATCGCCGGCCTGCTGGGCGCGTCCCCGGGCGCCTCGACCGCCGTCGCCGCCATGACCGGCCTGCTGGAGCGCTGCTTCCCCGCGAAGTACGCCGAGTGGAAGCCGCAGCTCACCTCGATGATGCCGAGCCTCGGCGGCGACGTGGACTACGACGCCGCGCAGCTCACCTCGGCCGAGAAGGTCACCGCGGGCGCCTGAGCGCCGGGTCTGGTCGCACCGGAGCATCGAACGGAGGCGTAGTCGCTTTCCCAGCCCTGGGAGAGCGACTACTCCTCCGTTCGGGCGTGTTCCGTCAGCAGCTCCGACCAGCGGTCCAGCACGGCGTCGATCGTCTCCGTCGCCGTGGGGGTGCGGGGCATGCGGGCGCGGACGGCGATGCCGTCGTCCGAGCGGGAGACCCAGACCTGGAGGTCGTCGGCGCGGGTGGCGGCCGAGACGTGGTGGGCCCGCCGTCCGGCGGCCGCGGCGTGCCCCGGCAGGCGCCGGTAGTCCAGGTAGGACACCTGGAAGATGTCCGTCCGCGGGAACCGCAGCGGCTGGGGCAGCGACGTCACCACCTGCTCCAGCGGCACCGCGGCCAGCTCGCGCGCGGCCCGCAGGGCCTTGCCGGTCGCGGCCAGCGCGGTGTCGGGCACGGTGTGCCGGACGGCGGGGCCCGCAGGCACGGCCCAGGGCCGAACCCCCGCGGGAGTGCCCCCGGCGCCCGAGTCGATGCGCAGCGGCACCGTGGTGGTGTGCCAGCCGACGGCGCCGCGGGCCGCCGCGTCGTCGCGGGTGTGCACCGGCAGCAGGGTCTCCAGGACGGCGGGGCCGCCGAGGTCCGCGACGGCTCGGGCCAGCGTGACCAGCACGGCCGCCGACGTCGACGCGCCGGCCGCCCGAGCGCGCTCCGCGACGGCGTCCGCGGTCGCGGCGTCGGCGAGCGGGCGCACGACGGTGCGCTGCGGCACCCGCTCGCCGTCGGGCACGCCGAGCGGCAGGGGGAACGTGGGCAGCGCCCAGCCGCGGTCGCGCAGGAACCCGTGCCAGGTCGCGAGGCGCGGGTCGTCGGCGCCGACGGGCGGGCGTCCGGCCGTGTCGCCGGACGGCGCTCCGGCGAGGCGCCCGGTCCCCTCCGCGGGGGACCTGCCACCCGTGCGCTCGGCGTAGCGGGCGGCCAGCTCGTCGATCACGACGGTGGTGGACCAGGCGTCGGTGTGCAGGTGGTCCATCCCGAGCACGATCGTCGAGCGGTCGGGACGGCTGATCGCGGCGGGCAGGAACGCCGGGTAGCCGAACGGCGCACAGCGCCGGGTGAGCTCGGCCGCCAGGTGCTCGCGGGTCTCCGCGACCGTGCGGGTGACGGGTCCGTCGTGCCGCCGCCAGACGAGGCCGTCGACCTCGTGCCGCACGAGGCCCACCCGCTCGGGCGCGGGCCGCCGGACCGCCTCGACCCGCAGCCCTGGGTGGTCGGCCACGAGGTCGCGGAAGGCGGCCTCCAGCGCTCCGGGGTCGATCGGCCCGTCGACGTCGAACGCGGCGGTGATCCACACGCTCGGCTCGCCGGAGCCGGCGCCGAGGAGGTGGTTGCGCTGGTTCCAGGTCAGGGCCGCCGCGGCCGGACGACGTCCCGCCCCGGGCGTGACGTCCCAGGCGAGGACCCGGCCGGGCGCCGGCTCCCAGAGGTCAGCCGAGAGAACCCGCACCGGTCGCCTCCAGGTGCTCGTCCCGCACGGCGGCACCCGCATCGGCACCCGCATCAGGACCCGCAGCGACACCCGCGGCGGCGGCCTCGGCGACGGCAGCGGCGAACGTCGCCGTCAGCTCCGCGAGGTAGCGGTCCACGGCGGCCTGCGCCGCCGGGGTGTCCGGCGTCTGCGTGACGACGTACAGCCGCTCGTGGTCGCGGTTGACCCACAGGGACGCGTTCGCGGTGCGGCCCTCCCCCGTGAAGTGCAGGCCGTTGTCGTAGGCCGGGCGCCCGACGCCGGGGAACCGCCGCAGGTCGAGGTAGCTGATGAGCTGCGGGCTGCCGAGGGACGCGGGATCGAGCACACCGCCGGCCAGCATGACGCCGAGCGCCGCGTGCACCGGTACCTCGGCCACCTTCCGGGCCTGGCGGAACGCCGTGTCGGCGGCGGGCAGGACGGCGGCGAAGGACGCCGGGCCGCCTTCGGGCACCGGGAACGTGACCGGCGCGAAGTTGCACAGCCAGCCCTGCGTGGTCTCGAAGCCGGGACCGCGCGTGCCGACCACGGTGACGCCGAACCAGTCGGCCGCGCCTGTCAGCCGGGCGTCCGTGAGCGCGATCCCGGCGAACACCGCGCCGGTGAACCGGGCGCCGTGCGCGGCGGCCAGCTCGTCGATGCGCGCGAGGCCGGCGGCGTCGAGCAGGGTCGCGGAGCGGATCCTCACCGGGGCGGTCTCTCCCGGCGGCAGGCCGAGGTCCAGCGCGAACTGCGGCAGGCGGCCGCCGTGCGCGGTCACGGCGTCGGACCAGGCGCGGATCTGGGGCGCGTCCGCCGGGGTCGCCGCGGCGAGCTCGTGCTCGGCCCGGGCGTGGTCCAGGAAGGACCCTGCGGTCGTGGGCTCGGGGCGCGCGGGTCCGGGCGCGCCGTCGGCGGCCGGACCGCCGTCGCCCGACCCTGCGTCGCCCGACCCGGCGTCGCCCGACCCGGCGTCCCCTGCCGCCAGCTCCTGCCCGTACAGCTCCTCGATCTCGCTCAGCACCATGAGCTGCGACCCGCCGTCCGTGAACGCGTGGTCGCAGCCCCAGAACAGCCCGAACCCGTCGTCGGTCACGACGGCGCCGAGCGCGAACGGGGCCCAGGAGTCGGGGCGGCACGCGGCGTCGAAGGTCGCGTTCAGGTGTCCGGTCACCCACTCGTCCCACGGGATGCCGGGCACGGGCGAGAGCGCGGGGACGTCCACGGGCGCGAAGGCGACGCCGTCCGCCGGGACCAGGTGGCGCACCGCGTCGCCGCCGTCGGCGCAGGCATCGACGTCGAACCAGGTGCGCAGGCCCTCGTGCCGCCGCACGAACCGGGTCAGGGCCCGGGCCAGGGCGGCGCCGTCGAACGGCCCGTCGAGGCGGGACGCGGTACCGGTCCACGCGCGGTGCCGGCCGCCGGAGGCCCGGCGCGCCGCGAAGGCGCGCAGGTGGTCGCCCTGGAGGAACGACGGCGGCCCGGGGTCCACCGGAGCCTGCCGGGCCGCGTCGAGCGCCGCCGCGGTGGGCCGCACGTGCACCACCTGCCCGGCGCGCGGGGACCAGGTGCCCAGGGCGCCGAGGATCATGCGACCGCCTCGCTCAGGCCGGCGGTGCCGAAGGCCCGGAAGCAGGAGCGCAGCTCCTCGATCAGGGCGTCCGTCGCGGCGTGCGCCTCCGGGGTGTCGGGATAGCGGGTGGAGACGTTGAGGCCGTCGTGCGTGCGCAGGAACCAGAGGTAGAGCTCGTCGGTGCCGTACGCGGGGCTGCGCAGGGTGCGGGCGTCCCAGGCGCTCCACCGCTCGGCCCCGGGCACGAACCGCGTGTCCACGTAGGAGACGGCGAGGTGCGGGCCGTCGGTGATGCCGCCCAGCTCGGCGATGCGCGCGAACGAGTACCGCACCAGGGGCTTGCCCGCCGCGACCGCGGCGTGCGCACGCTCGACGGCGGCGGTCAGCGCGTTGCCGTCGACCACCCGGCCCGCACCGGCCCCGCCCGCACCGGCACGGCCCCCGCCGGCCCCGCCCGCGTCGACCTCGCGCAGCACCGGGTCCACGCCGGCGAGGTCGAGGTCCACGGGGCACAGGCCCACGTACCAGCCGACCGCGGCGGCGTGCTGCGGCGCGTACCGGGTGTGCATCGGCAGCACGAACCGGAGCCGGTCGATCCCGTGCACCCGCCGCGCGGCGTGCGCGAACGTGGCCAGCACGCCGGACTGGGCGGACGCGCCGCGGGCCCGGCTGCGGGCGCTGAGGTCGTCGGTCTGGTCGGCGGTGGCGAGCCACGCCGACCGGGAGGCCTGCGGGCGGGCGGCCTCGGCGGCGTTGGCGGCCGGGTGCGTGACGCCCTCGGCGCCGTAGCGCGGGAAGGTGGCGTCCGGCCCGAGGAAGTCGAGCCAGCGGTGCACGGGTTCGCCGTCGGCGGCGAGCGTCATGGCGAGCTTGCGGTCCTCGGCGGAGAAGTCCACGTGGGAGCCCACCTCCAGCGCGCGCAGCTCGGCGTCGGGCACGCCCCGGCGGGCGGCGTCGTACAGGGAGACGATCTCCTCGAACCAGAGGAGCTGGGAGTAGGCGTCCATGACCGAGTGGTCGGCGCCGAACGCGAGCACGAAGCCGTCGGCGCCGGGCTGGCTCCCGGAGCCCTCGCCCGCCGGCTCCGGCACGACGCTGGCCAGGACGCAGTGCGGCCAGGCGGTCGGCGAGACGTCGGCGAGCAGGCTGGGCAGCAGGGCCGTGACCTGCGCGGCGGTCAGGTCGCCCACCACGAGGTCCCGGACGGCGACGGCCTCGGCCGGCGCGGTCACGCGCCGCCAGCCGGAGCCGGCGTCGCGGGTCACGGTGGTGCGCAGCACCTCGTGCCGGCTCACCCAGGCGTGGATGGCGCGGCGCAGCGGCTCCGGCTCGTACGGCCCGGGGACCCGCAGCACCGAGCCGATCCAGGAGCCCGGCTCGGAGTCGCGCAGGTGCGCCTCGTGCCCCGGGGAGAGGTCGCGCGGGTCCTGCTGCCACCGTCCGGCGTCGGCCCGCGGCGTCCAGGACGTCACGACCCCGGCGGGCAGGTCGTAGGCCGAAAGCTCGGTGTATTCCATGCGGTCGGTCCCTCGATCGGTCTGTGGGCACGGCCAGCACGACGTCGGACGAGTTCCGCGGTCCCCTTGCGGCGACCTTTATACCGGATTCGCCGGGTGAAAGTTAGTCCCCCCGTAATGCCCGGTATGGTCGGGCTTCAGAAGCCCACGGTCCCCTCCGGGACCGGAACCGACCGGGGAGACGAGCGTGACGGACCCGCCACCCGCACTGCGCCTGCAGTTCGCCGACGACATGTTCCTGCGCCGGCACGACGGCGGCACGAGCCCCGCCGTGAACCAGGTGCTGTGGCGCCTCGACGGCCCCTTCGACGCCGATCGGCTGCGTGACCTGGCCGGACGCCTCGCCGCCGGGGCGCTGCACCGGCGCGTGGTACGCGCCCGCGTACCCGGCGCGCGGCACCGCTGGGCGCCCGCCGGCACCCTGCCCGTGCTGGACCTGCAGACGGCGCCCGTGCCCGAGGGCGGCGTGGGCTCCTGGGCGCAGGCCCAGGCCGACGTGCCGCTCGACCCTGCTCGGGGCCTCTCCTGGCGGATCTCCGCCGCGGACGTCGCGGGCCGCCCGGGCGCCGGCGGCGCCGGGCCCGTGGTCGGGTCGGTCGTCTCGCTCACCTGCGCGCACGCCGTCGCCGACGGCGCCGCGCTGATCGACGCCGTGGTGCGCGCCGCGACGCACGCCGAGCCCATCGTCGTCCCCGCACCCGAGCGCGGCCGGCGGGCGCTGCTCGCGGACGCCGCCGACGCCGCGGCGCAGGCCGCCGCCGTCGCGCGCTGGGCCCGGGACAAGGCCCGGGCGAAGGCGCAGGCCGCCGCGCAGGAGGCCGCCCCGCAGGTCGAGGCCGGGGCGCCGGGCACGCGGCACGAGCCCGTGCCGCCCCCGCCGGACGAGCCCGCTCCCGGCGTTCCCGCCGGGGTGCCGGACCCGGCAGGCCCGGCTCCCGCGCCCGCCGACGACGCCGGCTGGCGCGTGCCCGTGCTGCACGTCGAGCTCCCGGCCGACCAGGTGACCCAGGCCGCCGCCGCCCACGGCGGCACGCCCAACACCTGGTTCGTCGCGTTCCTCGCCCGCCTGGTGCACGCCACCGGCCGGTTCCCGGGCGAGCCCGTGCCCGTGGCGCTGCCGGTCTCGACCCGCGGCGCCGACGACCCGCGGGCCAACTCGACCAAGATCGCACGCGTCACCATCCCCGCCGACGTGCTGGCCCACCGCGACCTCGGCTGGGTCCGGGCGGCGGCCAAGGAGGCGTACACCGCCGTCGGGCAGGCGGAGCCCGGGGTGGCCCCGGTGCCGCTCGAGCTGGTGCAGATGCTGCCGGACACCCTGGTCAGCCGCCTGCCGCAGCCGCCGGTCGCCGCCGCGCTGGCGTCCAACCTGGGCCGCCCGCCCGAGGGCTACACGCAGGCGGCGGGCGGCCCGGTCCGCGCCGTCGCCACGCTGTCGCACTACCAGGGCGCGTCCGCCGCCGAGCTGCGCGCCGCGGGCGGCGGGCTGGTCGCCTTCTGCACCACGGCGGGCCGCACGACGACGCTCAGCGTCGCCGCACTCGACCCCGACCGCGTGGCCGACGCCGACACCCTGCGCCGCCTGGTGCTGGCCGAGGCCGAGGCCTGGAAGCTGCCGGCGGCCCCGTGGTGAGAGGCCGCACGTGGCGCTGCGGGGGCGACGCCGGCTCAGGCCCGGTCGTCCGACAGCCGGGTCAACGCGTCCGCCGCCGCCGCGACCGCCCGGTCCGCGGGCACCAGCCGCGCCCCGAGCGCGGCGGCGCGGGCCGCGGTGGCGTCGTCGAGCACCTCGGTCAGCGCGCCGGCGAGCACACCGGGCTGCGTCAGCGTGCTCGCGCGGCGGGCCACGCCGACGCCCGCGCCGCGCAGCAGGTCGCCCCACATCGGCTGGTCCGCGGAGTACCAGCCGACGACGGCGGGCAGGCCCGCGCGCAGCGCCGCCGCCGTCGTCCCGGCACCGCCGTGGTGCACGGCCGCCCGACAGCGGGGCAGCACCGCCGCGTGGTCGACGGCGCCGACCACGCGCACGCGCTTCGCGTCGGGCCCGGGGCCGGCAGCCCCGTCCGGCCCGGCCGCGCCGCCCGGCCCGCCGGGGCCGGCAGCCCCCGAGAAGTCGTTCCAGCCCGCGCTGACCAGCGCCCGCACCCCGAGGTCGGCGCACGCGGCGTCGACGGCGGCGACCAGCGCGGCCGGGTCCGCCACCGGCATGGAGCCGAAGCCCACGTAGACGGGCGGCTCGCCGTCGTCCAGCCACCCGTCGAGCCCCGCGTCGAGGCCGCCGCCCGACCCCGCGCCGGCCTCCCCGAGCCGGGCGCGGGCGTCATCGTCCAGGGCGAGGAAGCCCGTCAGCGGGCGGCCCGGCCCCCACTCGTCGGCCAGCCCGGGCGCGAGCGCCGGGTCGTAGGCCTGGACCTCCACCGCCCCGGCGTCGCGCAGCCGGGTGGGCAGGTGCACGCGCGTGCCGCCAAGCCCGAGCTCGGCGCGCTGGGCGTTCTCCGCCCGGCGGGTCAGGCCCCAGCGCACCCGCTCCCCCAGCGCCCAGACGGCGCGGGTCGCGCCCGGTCCGCGCACGCCGCTCACGGGCGACACCACGCCGTTGGCCCGCACCGGGCAGTAGTGCAGCGCCGCCATGGCCAGGCCGCGCCGCTCGGCCACCGCGGCGGCCACCTCCTGGCCCAGCAGGCCCGTCACCACGGTGTCCGCGCCGCCGACGTCGTCGAGCAGTGCCAGCAGGCCGGTGCGGAGCTCGTCCCAGCCGGCCGACGCCACGGCGCGCAGCGCCCGCACCCGGCGCACCGGGTGCGCGGACCGCATGTCGCGCCGCACCAGGTCGGACCCCAGGAGGGCCGCGGAGTCGATGCCGAGCGGCACCGGGTCCAGGCCCAGCCGGCCGGCCAGCGGCACGAGGTTCGGCGCCACGCCGGTGACCACCTCGTGCCCACGCCGGCGCAGCTCCAGGGCGACCGCGAGGGCCGGCTGGACATCTCCTCGACTGCCCACCAGGGCCATGACATGACGCACGCGCGCAACCTACACGCCCGCCGACCACCCGCCCGCCCGGCACCGGAGAACCAGTGACCAGCCCTGTGACCAGCCCGCCCGCCATCCAGCCCGCCATCCCGCCGACCACGAGCTCCCCCGCCGCGAGCAACCGCCTGACCTACGACGACGACCTGTTCCTGCGCACCCGCCGGGTGCTCGGCGTGGCCGTGGTCAACCAGACCGTCTGGCGGCTGCCCGCGCCGCTCGACCTCGACGCGCTGCGCGCCCTGCACCGCGGCCTGGCCGAGGGCCCGCTGCAGCGCGTGGTGCGGCCCGGCCGGCTCCCGGGCGCCCGCGCGCGGTGGTCGGCGTCCACCACGCTGCCCGACCTGCTCATCGGGTCCGCGCCGGTGCCCGAGGCCTACGTGCTCGCCTGGGCGGACGAGCAGGCCCAGGTGAGCCTGGACCCGGAGCACGGTCCCACCTGGGCGCTGTCCGCCGCGCCGACGACGAGCGGCGGGAGCCTGCTCAGCCTCGTCACCTCGCACGTGGTGGCCGACGGCGGGATGCACGTGGGCGCCCTGGAGGCGGCCGTCGCAGCAGCCGCGGCGCGGGGTGCCTTCGCGGGCGGGTACGCCGAGGGTGCGCCGTCGTCCGACAGCCGGCGCCTGCCCAAGGAGGGCGAGCGGATCCGCACGGGCCTCGTGGCCGATTTGCGCGACGCGACCTACCAGGCGCGCGCCGCCGTGGGCGGCCTGCGCCGGATGGCGCGGCAGGGACCGGTACCGCCGCTCATGGCGCAGCAGTCCGGGGACCGGCCCCGGCCCGCCCCGCGGCCCGACGACGCCGAGCTCGCCCACCCACCGATCGTCGTCGTGGACACGGACGCCTCCACCTGGCACCGCGCGGCCCATGCCGCAGGGGGCACGGCGAACAGCCTGCTCATCGCGGTGTGCACGGAGATCCTGCTCGCCGCGGGCGCCGCGAGCGCGGGCATGCCGGTGCGCGTGTCGCTGCCCGTGAGCCTGCGGCAGCCGGGCGACCTGCGGTCCAACGCGACGTCCGGGGTGTCCATCGCCGTGGACACCACCGTGACGCCCGCACCCGAGCGGGCCGGAGTGGTGGCCGACATGGCGCAGATCCGGGCCCGCTCCAAGGCCGAGTTCGCGGCACTGACCTCCGGCACGCGGGTGGACACCCTGGGCCCGCTCAAGCCGCTCATGCAGATGGTGCCGGACGCCGTCGCGAAGCTGGCGGCGCGCGACGGCACCGCGCCGCTGTGCCTGGCCTCGAACCTGGGCCGGCTGCCGACGGCGTTCGCCGCGCCGCTCGGCACGCCCGCCTCCAGCGTGCTCATGCGCGGCGTGACGCAGGGGCTCACGCGCGGGCGGCTGCGGCAGATGCGTGGTGGCCTGGACTCCTGGTGGTCCGAGCACAACGGCATCGCGACGCTCGCGGTGCTCGGGCTGGACGACGAGCGGCTGGGCACCCCCGCGCAGGTGCGCGCGGCGGTCGAGAGCGTGTACGCGCGGCACCGGCTGCCGGTCCGGTTCTGGTGAGCCCTTTCGAGGCCGGGCCTAGCGGCCGACCGATGCCGCCAGCTTGTCCACCGTCGCGGTGAGCACCGGCATCACGATCCCGCGGCGTGCGCCCGCGCGCAGGATCGCTCCCCCGATCGCGTCGAGCTCGCCGGGCCGCCCCGCCGACAGGTCGGCCTCCAGCGAGCCGACGGTCAGCGGCGGCATCCCGGCCAGCAGGCCGCGCAGGTCCGCACCCGTGGAGGGCACGCCCTCGGCGGAGGCGACGGCGGCGATCTCGTCCAGGAGCCCGGCGGTGAGCGCCGGGTCGCGGTCCAGCGCGTCGGCGATCCCGGTCTTCCACGTGGAGGTCAGCAGCGACAGGGCGGCGAGGAACCGCAGCTTCTTCCAGAGCACCTCGGCCTCGGTGCCGCCGGTCTGCAGCACGGCCCCGGTGTCCCGGAGGGCGGCGGTCAGGCCGAGGTCGGCGGCGGCGTCGGGCACCACGACCGTGAGCAGGTCGAACGAGTGGGTGACGGTCGCCGGGCCGGGGCCCTCGGCGGGCGTGCGCCGCGTCTGGCCGGCGATCGTCGCGCCGAACACGGCCGCCCCGGGGGCCGACGCGCGCAGCGGCACCATGTGCTCGACGCCGTTGAGCAGCGCGATCACCTCGACCGGGTCGGCCGCACGCAGCAGGTCCGCCGCGGCGGCCACGCCGTCCGCCTTGACCGCGACGAGCACGCGCGCGCCCGGCGGCACCGTGGTGGACGCCGCCAGGGGCGCGTGCCAGCTCCCGAAGAGGTCGGAGACGACGTCGAGCCCGTGCTCGGCGATGTGCGCGGCGGTCCGCTCGCGCGCGACGACCGTGACGTCGTGCCCCGCGCGCTGCATGAGGGCGGCCATGAGACCGCCGATCGCGCCGGGGCCGACCACCGCGACCGGCGCGTCGCTCACGCGGCCATCCGCACCGGAGGGTGCCCCTTCGACCCGGGGATCGCGGTGGGGCGGGCCGCCTTGCGGCGGCGGATCGTCACCAGCACGCCGGCGGACGCCGCCGCGAACGCCAGCACACCGAAGCCGGTGGACCACGCGTCCAGGTCGACCGAGAGGGTGAAGGCGATGATCGCGCCGACCGGGGCCACCATGCCCACGAGCACGGAGATGCGGGCCAGGCGCAGGGCGCGGGCGATCCGGGCGACGGACCAGCCGACGACCGCCCAGGTGAGGACGGTGAGGGTGGCACCGCCGACGGAGGCGAAGATCTCGCCGGCGTTGTGCGCGCCGGACGGAGGCCCGAACCAGAAGAGCTCGGTGGTCGCCACAAGCACCAGGAACCCCACGATCGCGGCCGTTCCGGTCACGAGAGAGCGTGTCAACACTCGGCCTCCGCACTGAGGGAACTACGCCGGACTTTCCTGGCGCGCCCCTTTATACCAACTCGTTACCGCGCGGTGTGAGCGCGTCACCCTCAATTCACCCACACATGACCACCGGAATGCAAAAGGCGCAGGCCGGAACCAGGGTGCCCGACGCCGTCAGAGGGCCTGGACGATCAGCTCCACCTGGTCCTTCGCGTCCCCGAACAGCATCGCGGTGTTCTCGCGGAAGAACAACGGGTTCTGCACGCCCGCGTAGCCCGTGGCCATCGACCGCTTGAAGACCACCACCTCCCGAGCCTGCCACACCTCCAGGACGGGCATGCCCGCGATGGGCGAGGCCGGGTCGTCCTGGGCGGCCGGGTTCACGGTGTCGTTGGCCCCGATCACCAGCACGACGTCGGTCGTGGCGAAGTCGTCGTTGATCTCGTCCATGCCCAGCACCTGGTCGTAGGGCACCTTCGCCTCGGCGAGCAGCACGTTCATGTGGCCCGGCAGCCGGCCGGCCACGGGGTGGATGCCGAACCGCACGGTGGTGCCGCGCGCCGTGAGCCGGGCGACGAGGTCCGCGACCGGGTACTGGGCCTTCGCCACCGCCATGCCGTAGCCCGGCACCACGATCACCGACCGGGCGGCGGTCAGGCGGTCGGCGACCTCCAGCGCCGTCGTCTCCCGGTAGGTGCCCTGCTCGGCCGGGGCGCCCTGCGCGACGACGCCGGGCTCGGCGCCGAACCCGCCCAGGATCACGCTCACGAACGACCGGTTCATCGCGCGGCACATGAGGTAGCTGAGGATCGCACCCGAGGACCCGACCAGCGCGCCCGTGATGATGAGCAGGTCGTTGCCCAGCATGAACCCCGCCGCGGCGGCCGCCCACCCGGAGTAGGAGTTGAGCATCGAGACGACGACCGGCATGTCGCCGCCGCCGATCGCCGCCACCAGGTGCCAGCCGAGAGCCAGCGCGACCACGGTCATGAGCAGCAGCGGCACCAGGCCGGACTCCCCCGCCGTGAGGAACCACCAGAGCAGTCCCCCGCAGGCCAGGAGGGCGGCGAGGTTGAGCCAGTTGCGGCCCGGCAGCAGCAGGGGCGAGGAGCGGAGCCGGGCCGACAGCTTGCCGAAGGCCACCACGGAACCCGTGAACGTCACGGCGCCGATCAGCACGCCCAGGAACACCTCGACCAGGTGCACGGTGGCCCCGGCGCCGTCCGCCCCGGCC
Source organism: Promicromonospora sp. NPDC050262 (assembly GCF_040655935.1). Taxonomy (NCBI): domain Bacteria; kingdom Bacillati; phylum Actinomycetota; class Actinomycetes; order Micrococcales; family Promicromonosporaceae; genus Promicromonospora; species Promicromonospora sp. NPDC050262. The sequence continues at coordinate 72,923 of NZ_JBFAKX010000008.1, forward strand.
GTGCCATCGGACCCGGCCGACCCGGGGTCGGTCAGGTAGGAGCCGAAACCCACCAGCACGGCTGCCGCGCCGACGAACGAGTGCAGCAGCGCGATGAGCTCGGGCATCTGGGTCATCTCGACGGTCCGCGCCCGCCAGGTGCCGACCGCCGCGCCCACCAGGAGCACGAGCAGGATCAGCCCGGCCGTCACGCCCACCGGCCGCTCGGACCGGTCCAGGGCCAGCGCGACGGTCGCCACCAGCGCGAGCCCCATGCCGGTCATGCCGAGCAGCACACCGCGCCGCGCCGTCTCCTGCTTCGACAGCCCGGCGAGCGACAGCACGAACAGCACCGCCGCGACCAGGTACACGGCCTGGACCACCGACTCGACGCTCATCGGCGGTCCCCCTCGCCCGGGCTGTGGTGGAACATGCCGAGCATGCGGTGGGTCACGAGGAACCCGCCGAAGATGTTGATGCTCGCGACCGCCGAGGCCAGCACGGCCAGCGTGGTCACCACCGGGTCCGCCGAGCCGATCTGGAGCATCCCGCCCACGAGGATGATCCCGGAGATCGCGTTGGTCTGGGACATGAGCGGGGTGTGCAGGGCGTGGCTGACGTGCGAGATCACGTAGAACCCGACCACCACGGCCAGCGCCAGCACGGTGAAGTGGGCCGCCTGGTCCGGCGGGGAGGCCGCCACGGCCAGCGCCGCCAGCACGGCGCCGAGGGCGACCAGCACCCAGCGCGCGAACGACGGCGCGGGGCGCGCCCCGCCGGCCGCCCGAGCCCCGCCCGCCGCCCGGGCCGGGGTCCCGGCGGGCTCGCCCGGCTCCTCGGCCGACGGCACGGGCGCGGCGGGCGCCGACACCGCCACCGGGGGCGGCGGCCACAGCACCTCGCCGCCGGCGGCGACGGTCATGCCGCGCACGACGACGTCGTCCGGGTCGAGCGCGAGGCGGCCGTCGCGTTCCGGCGTGCCGAGCTGGACGAGGTTGGCGACGGCCGTGCCGAGCAGCTCCGAGGTGTGCCGGGGCATGCGGTCGGGCAGGTCGGTGTATCCCAGGACCACGACGCCGTTGTCGCTGACCACGCGCTCCCCCGGCACGGTCAGCTCGCAGTTGCCGCCGCCGGGCGCGGCGAGGTCGACGACCACGCTGCCGGGCCGCATCCGCGCGACCATCTCGGCCGTGATCGTGGTGGGCGCGGTCCCGCGCACCAGCGCGGTGGTGACGACGATGTCGGCCCGTGCCGTCTCGACGGCGTACGCCCGCAGGGCCGCGGCCTCCTGGTCGGCGGTCAGGGCCTGGGCGTACCCGTCGGCGCTGACCTGCTGCGCGGCGTCGTCGGCCCGGACCACCGTGGCGCCCATGGACTCGATCTGCTCCGCCACCTCGGGGCGCACGTCGAAGGCGCGCACCTGCGCGCCGAGGCTGCCGGCCGCGCCGATGGCCGCGAGGCCGGCCACACCGGCGCCGATGACGAAGACGTTCGCGGGCGGGGTGGTGCCCGCCGCCGTGACCTGGCCGGAGAACATGCCGCCGAACTCGGCGGCGGCCTCGACGACGGCCCGGTACCCCGCGACGTTCGACAGCGCGCTCAGCACGTCGAGCGACTGCGCGCGGGAGATGCGCGGCACGGCGTCGAGCGCCAGGGCGGTGACGCCGCGCGCCGCGAGCTCGCGTACCAGGTCCGGCCGGGCGGCGGGCGCGATCTGGGCGATCAGCACCGCCCCGGGCCGCAGCGCCGCCGGGCCGGGCGCGGTGAGGTGCTCCGGCGCCCGGGTGACCGCCACGACGTCGGCGGCCCACGCCTCGCCGCCGGGCACCACGGCGGCTCCCGCGGCCGCGTAGGCGGCGTCGGGGAAGCCCGCCCCCGCGCCCGCTCCCGCCGCCACGACCACGTCGTAGCCCAGGCCGACCAGCCGGCCGGCGGTCGCGGGGGTGGCGGGCACGAGCGGCCCGCCGTCGTCCGGTATGCCGATGCGCATGTGACCCTCCTTGCTCACAGGCGCAACCTACCTCCGGGACGCCCGGCCCGGGCACTACCACCTGCGCAGGGGTCGCGTGCTATGCCTGCTCGGCGGCCTTCTCGACCGGCACCGGGAAGGTGACCGGGATGCTCACCGGCTGGCGCATCCACAGCGACCGGTCCCACGTGACGTCGGCGGCGGGGATCCGCAGCACGACCTCCAGGCGGCGCAGCACCGTCTCGACGGCGATCCTCGCGATCACGCGCGCCGTGCGGGGCGCCGGGCACGCGTGCGGGCCGGTGCCGAAGGAGACGTGGGCCCGGCTGCCCACGTGGTCCCACGGGTCGCCGGTGTCCATGCGCGGGTCCGTGTTCGCCGCGTGGATCGCCAGGACGAGCGGGTCGCCCGCCGCGACGAGCTTGTCGTCGAGCACGACGTCCTGCCGGGCGAAGCGGGGCAGGCTGTGGATCGTCGGCGTGGAGCGCCACAGCACCTCGTCCATCGCGCTGTCCAGGTCAATGCGGCCGCCGTGCAGCCGCCCCGAGAACCGCGCGTCCGCCAGGGTCAGCAGCAGGGTCTGCGCCACCCAGGCGGTCAGCGTCAGGTTGCCCGAGTAGGCCACGGCGAGCAGGGTGTGGGTGACCTCGACGTCGTCCCGCATGTTCGGGTGGGCCACCAGCGAGCTCGCCAGGTCGCGCCGCGGGTGCTGCCGGCGCACCGCCACGAGGTCGCCGAGCATCCGGTCCATCTCGTGCACGGCGTCGGCGGAGTCGGTGCCGCCCCCGGCCATCCGGCGCGTCAGGTCGAACAGGCGCTGCCCGTCCTCCGGGTCGAGGCCGATCATGTCGGCGACCACGAGGAGCGGGATCACCGACGCGTACTCCAGCATCAGGTCGGCGCGGCCGCGGTCCTCGAAGCGGTCGATGAGCAGGTTGCAGAAGGACCGCACCTTCGCCGCCGTGAGCGGCTCGGAGAGCTGCTCGAACGCGTCGTCGAGGGGCACGCGCAGGCGCTGCCGGAGGGCGCCGTCGGCGTGGTTGGCGGAGAACCGCTGGTGCGACGTGAGCACGGGGCGCAGGCCCGACGTCCGCGACAGACCGCCGCGCGCGTGCCCGTTCCAGAGCTGCGGGTCGGTGGCGAACACGTGCTCGTTGCGCATGATGTCGTAGACGAGCCGCTGCCCCATGACCAGCCACGCGGGCACCCCGGGCTCCAGCTCGACCGGGGCCACCTCGCCCCACTGCGCCTCGAGCTCGTCGTAGAGCTCGCGCGGGTCGGCCAGCCCCGACGCCCGGACCAGCGGCGTCAGGTGCGTGACGGCGTCGAGCCGCAGCGGCCGCGTGCCTCGCCAGGGGCGGTGGTCCTGGGTGTCGGACAGGTCGTCGAGCACGGTTGCGGGCCTCTCGCGGGACGGCTCCGGCCCGCGCGGAGGGCCCGGATGCCTCGGGGGGACTTGTCGGATATCACCCAGTTCGTGTATTTTCATTGATTCACCGTATCTGTGCAGTCGTCCTCGATCGCCCAGGGTGAACCCACCCACGTTGCCGTCTTGTACCGTGACCTCGGCCACACCCGTGGCTACCATGTCTGCGAGGGCAGACAAACTGTCGCACCCTCGAACCACCCTGTCGAGTCTTCTCGGACCACGTTCACCCTCGACAGCGCACAGTCGAAAGGCAGCGTCACACAGGTACCGTCGGCCTCCTCCGACGAGCAAGGGGGACACGTGACACTGGACTCCGAGCGGGAGCGCCCGGACGACCTGGTACAGAGCGTTGCCCGCGCCTTCCGTGTCCTCGAGGTCGTCACCCGCTTTCCGGGCCTGCCCGTCAAGGCGATCGCACGCCGGAGCGGCCTCAACCTCTCCACGACGTACCACCTCGTGCGCACGCTCGCCTACGAGGGCTACGTGACCCGGCTCAAGGACGGCACCTACGACGTCGGCGAGCAGGTGAGCCACCGGTTCTACGAGCAGCTCGGCTCGCTCGGCCGCGGCCCCGACACCCGCGAGGTGCTGCGCCACCTCGCGCAGAGCAGCGGCTACAGCGCGTACCTGGGCCGCATCAGCGCGGGCCGCGTGGTCGTGGTCGACTACGCGGAGGCCCCCGGCTCCCCGTACATCGAGGACCTGGAGCGCGGGCTCGACGTCTCGGCGCACGCCACCGCGCTCGGCAAGGCGCTGCTGCTGGGCATGTCCCGCCGCGAGCGCCACGAGCTGGTGGTCGACGCCGGGATGCGCAAGTTCACGCCGCGGACCGCGGCCGACATGACGGCGCTCGACGCCCAGCTCGCCCGCCTGCGCCCCGACGCCGTCGTCGAGGAGCACGGGGAGTTCCGCAACGACATCGCCTGCGCCGCCCATCTCGTCCCCCGCCGTGCGGGTGACGACACGACGTGGGCCGTCGGGCTGAGCATCCCGGGCGAGGTGGTGCCGCCGCACGCCCGCCGGGAGCTGAGCCTGGTGGCGGGAGACCTCGCGGGGGCCTGACCCCCGCGGGGCTCCTCAGCCCGGCTGCCGGCGCAGGCCGGCCAGGCGCTCCGGGTTGCGGAACACCATGACGCGCGCCAGCAGGCCGTCCTGGTCGCCGGTGCCGTACTCGGCGACGGTCGCCATGGCGGGCGCGCCGTCGAGCAGCGCGAGCATGCCCGACGCCCCGTTGATCTCCACGGGGACCCACTCCATGCGCCCCACGGTCGCGTCACCGGCGAAGGCGACCAGGGCGCGCGAGACCTTGTCGGCTCCGCGGATGATCCGGCGCGCGGCGCGGACGACGCCGCCGCCGTCGGTCACGAGCTCCACCTCGGGGGCGAGCGCCGCGAGCACGCCCGCGACGTCGCCGGTGAAGCACGCCGTGAGAAACCGTTCGGTCGCCTCGGCGTGCTGGGGTCCCGCGGGCGTGTACCGCGGCCGCCGGGCGCGCACGTGCTCGCGGGCCCGGTGGGCGGTCTGCCGCACGGTGGCGACCTCGCGGTCGAGCGCCCCGGCGATCTCCTGGTAGGGCAGGTCGAACACGTCGCGCAGCACGAACACCGCGCGCTCCACGGGCGACAGCGTCTCCAGCACCACGAGCAGCGCCAGCGACACCTCCTCGGCGCGCTCGACCGGCAGGGCGGCGTCGGGCGTGGTGAGGATCGGGTCGGGCAGCCACGGCCCCACGTACGTCTCGCGCGCCCGGCGCAGCGTGCGCAGCCGGTTCAGCGCGAGGCGCGTGGTGATCCGCACCAGGTAGGCCCGCGGGTCGAGGACGTCGGAGCGGTCCTTCGCCGACCAGCGCAGCCAGGCCTCCTGCACCACGTCCTCGGCGTCGGCGGCCGCGCCGAGCATCTCGTAGGCGACGGTGAACAGGAGGCGGCGGTTGTCGGTGAAGGCCAGGGTGGCGCCGTCCGGCACTAGTCCTCTCCCACCTGGGCGAGCGGACCGCCCATCGGCACCTCGCACCGGTCGCTGAAGCCCTGCGCGCTCAGCCCCATCGCGGCGTTGATCCGGCTGCGCAGGTTCTCCACGGCCACGATCGCGACGAGCTCGGTGAACGCCTCCTGCCCGAGGGCGTCGGTCAGGCGCGCGGCCAGCTCGTCGTCGACGGTGGGCGGCGTGGCCGTCTCGGCCTCCGCGAGCGCCAGCACGTCGCGCTCCAGGTCGGTGAAGCGCTCGCTCGTCCGCCAGACGGGGACGTCGTGCAGCTTCGAGGGGTCCATGTGCTGATGCTGCGCCTCCCAGTACCCGAAGTCCACGCACCACGTGCAGCCGATCTGGACGGACGTGGCCATGACGGCCAGTGACTTCAGGCCCGGGTCGAGCGCCTTCCAGCCACCCACGCCGAGCTCGGTCAGGGCGTACGTGCGGGTCACCTTGCCGTGGTGCCCGACGGCGACCAGCGGGTCGAGCACCGCGCCGTACCGCAGGCGGGAGAACGCGGCCATGGCCCGGTTGGTCAGGGTGCGCGGCAGGACGCCGCCGACCCGGGTACTGATTCTGCGCCCGGCGCTGTCGGCGCTGCGCCCGGTGCTCCTCGGCGTGCTGGACATGATCGGCTCCGTTCGACGACTCGGCTAGGACCCATCCAGACACCGCCCGAGCGGCGGACGTGACATCGCCGGACGGTGACCCAGGTCACAGCCCGCCGCCGGCCCGCCGCCGGCCCGCGGGCCGACCGCTGTCGGCCCCGCCGTCGCCCCGCCGTCGCCCCGCCGTCGGAGGTGCTCTTCGAGGCCCGACTTTCTTCGCTTTGAGCTGCCTCAAAGCGAAGAAACTTAGGCCTCAAAGGGGAGCTGCGAGGGCAGCCCGACCGGAACGACGTCGGCGGGCAGGCCGGACGGCACCGCGTCAGGCCGGGACGCAGAGGGTCAACGACTCGCGGTGGGCCGCCACCGTCACCGGGACCGGGCCCATGGGCTCGCCGTCCGCGTACGTGACCAGGCCCTCGGGAGCCGTCAGGCGGACGGCGGTCGCGCGCAGCGTCGTGACCTCCGGCCGCTCGACGTGCGTGCCGGCCTTGATCAGCGAGTCGAACGCGAGGAGCCGGAACCGGCCCATCGCCTGGACGAGCGTGATGTCGAGCAGGCCGTCGGCCGGGTCCGCGCCGGGGCAGATCGGCACGCCGCCGCCGTAGGTCCTGGTCAGACCGATCGCGAGCATGTACCCGTCCTGCTCCAGCACGCGCAGGCCGGACGCCGGTGCCCCGCCCGGCGCGGGCCGGTCCGGCGCGGCCGCACCAGGGCCCGGCTCCCCCGTCAGCTCCAGCCGGTACCCGAACCGCCGCAGCCGCAGCCACTCGATGTAGACGGCGGCCAGGTACCGGGCGGGCCCCCGGGGCCACGTCATCCGGTTGGTGCGCTCGTTGGTGCGCGAGTCCAGGCCCGCGCACAGCACGGTGACGAAGTGCCGCACCGTGCCGTCGGCGGCCGTGACGGTGCCCGTGTCGACGCGGCGGCGGGCGCCGTCGAGCGCGAGGTCGGCGGCGGCCGCGGCGTCGTCCAGCGGGATGCCGTGCTCGCGGGCCAGGTCGTTGCCCGTGCCGCCGGGGATCACGGCCAGCGGGACGCCCGAGGCCAGCACGGGCCCCAGCACCGACGAGACCGTGCCGTCGCCGCCGACCACGACGACGACGTCGGGCCGCTCGTCGACGGCCTGCCGCCCGAGCTCGACGGTCTCGCGCTCGTCCGCGCCCTGGTAGACCTTGACGTGTGCGCCCCGGGCCCGCAGCCGGTCGACGGCGACGTGCCCGCTGTCCGCCCCGACACCGTGGCCCGAGGCGGGGTTCACGAGCACCGCGATGTGCCCGACCTGCTCAGTCATGGCCGCAACCTATCCGAGGGTGTCTCCGAGCAGGGCGCCCGGGTTCATGATCCCGGCCGGGTCCAGCTCGGCCCGCACCGCACGGAGCATGCGCAGGCCCGTCGCCCCGATCTCCTGCTCCAGCCAGGGCGCGTGGTCGGCGCCGACGCCGTGGTGGTGGCTGATGGTGCCGCCCGCCGCCATGATCGCGTCGTTCACGCCGGACTTGACCCGGTCCCACGGCTCCAGCGGGTCGGTACCCAGCCCGGCAATCACCGTGAAGTACAGCGAGGCGCCCGTCGGGTAGACGTGCGAGATGTGGCACAGGATGCGGTGCTTCGCGTGCTCCCGGTCGAACCCCTCGGCCAGCGCCGTGGTGACGGCCGCCTTGAGCGCGCGCAGGTTCGACCAGGTGGTGGCGGTCTCCAGCGTCTCGCAGAAGACGCCGGCGGCGAGCAGCGCGTCGCGCAGGTACGGCGCCCGGAACCGGCCGTGGTCCCAGGACGCGGCGAGCTTCTCGGCGGCGGGCCGGCCGCCCGCCTCGCGCAGCACGCGCGTGGTGGCCTCCCGGCGCGCGGCGGCCAGGTCGGCGGGCCCCTCGTGCAGCACGACGGCGGAGCAGCCCCGGGTCAGCGCCTTGCCGATGTTGCCGACCTGGGCCAGGGAGACGGCGGTCTCCTCCTCGTCGGACAGGCGGATCACCGTGGGGCCCGTGCCGAGCTGTGCCACACGGCGCAGGCCGTCGGCGCCCGCGGCGAAGTCGCGGAAGGTCCAGGCGTCGAAGAGGCGCGCCTCGGGCGCGGGGTGCACCCGCAGGCGCACCCGGGTGATCACGCCGAACGTGCCCTCCGAGCCGAGGAACCAGCGCACCAGGTCGGGCCCGGCCGCCGAGCCGGGCGCCCGGCCCAGGTCGAGCGTGCCCGTGGGCGTGACCACGCGCAGGCCGGTCACCATGGCGTCGAACCGCCCGTACCCGGCGGAGTTCTGGCCGGACGAGCGCATGGCGGCGAACCCGCCGAGGGTCGCGAACTCGAAGCTCTGCGGAAAGTGCCCCAGCTCGAAGCCCCGGTGGGCCAGCGCGGCCTCGGCGGCGGGCGCCGTCGTGCCGGCGTGGAAGGTCGCCTCGTGGGAGACGTCGTCCAGGGCGACCAGGCCGGTGAGCCGGCGCAGGTCGAGGCTGACCACGCCCCGGTGCGTCCCGGCGTCCGGCGTCAGGCCGCCGGTCACGGCGGTGCCGCCGCCGAACGGCACGACGGCGAGGCCGCGCCCCACCGCGACGGCCAGCACGGCGGCGACGTCGTCCTCCGAGCCGGGCCGCACCACGGCGCCCGGCGCCGCCTGCTCCGCGTGCCGGCGCCGCAGCAGGTCCGGCGTGGACTTGCCGCCCGCGTGCAGCAGCCGTACGTCGTGGCCGGTGTCCACGTGCTCGGCGCCGACGACCGCGGCGAGCGCCGCGACGTCGTCCCCGGGCAGGGGCGGGGTGCTGATCGTGACGTCGGCGAGGTCCGGGCCGGGCGGCGGCGCGGGCGTGCGGCCGAGCACGGCCGTGAGCAGGAGCTTCACGCCGCCCGGCAGCCCGTGGGCGCGCGCCGGGTCGCCCCAGCCGTCCCACCGCATGTCGATGCGCTCGTCCTGCGGCGGCTTCTCCGGCAGCGTGCTCACGCGTCCTCCGTGTCGTGTCGACGGCCATGTCGTGGTCGACGGCGTCCGGTGTTGGCCACCGACCGGCGTCGCGTTACAGTGTTACACAAGATGACAATTCGTAATGCACTCCCCGAGGGGATCTCGCCCGCACCGGACGCGTTCGGCGACACCCCGGGCGGCGACCCCGACGCCGCCCCCGACCGCACCGAGGCGCGCCTGCTGGAGGCCGCCGCCCTGCTCGTCGCCACGCGCGGCACCCGCGGCCTGTCCGTCACGGAGCTCGCCCGCGTGGCCGGCGTCTCGCGGCCCACGGTCTACCGCCGGTGGGAGTCCGCCGACGACGTGCTGCGCGCCCTGCTCGCGCACCGCGCCCAGCTCGTGATCACCGCCGTCGGTCCCCGGGCCGCCGACCGCGCGACGATCGTCGACAAGGTGGTGCGGTTCGGCGAGCTGCTGCGGGCCGACCCGGTCTACGGGCACCTCCTGACCGAGGAGCCCGAGGTCTTCACGCGGTACGCCTTCGAGCGGATCGGCCGGTCGCAGCGCGTGATCCTCGAGTGGCTCGCCGCCGCGGTCGCGGCGGCCCAGCAGGGCGGCACGGTCCGGGCCGGGTCCGCCACGGACATGGCGGTCATGGTCCTGCTGATCTCCCAGTCGGCGGTGCTCTCGCACCGGACCGTCACCACCGTGATCGACGACGCCGCCCTGCGGGCCGAGCTCGCGCACTCCCTGGACGGGTACCTCCGCCCCTGACCGGCGCGCCGGCCCGGCGCCCGCCACCCCAGAAGCCGACCCGACCAGGGAGCAGAACGATGCAGCGCACCGCCCTCACCGCCCGGCGCCGCGAGCGCGAGCTCGACGAGCTCGCCTCCGAGCCGGTGGACCTGCTCGTGGTCGGCGGCGGGGTGACCGGCGCCGGCGTGGCGCTGGACGCCGCGGCGCGCGGCCTGTCGGTCGCCCTCGTCGAGGCGCGGGACCTGGCGTGGGGCACCTCCCGGTGGAGCTCCAAGCTGGCGCACGGGGGCCTGCGGTACCTGGCCACGGGCGACGTCGGCGTGGCCCGCGAGAGCGCGCGCGAACGGCACGTGCTGATGACCCGCACCGCGCCGCACCTGGTCCGGGCGCTGCCGCAGGTGCTGCCGCTCACCCAGGGCGTGGGGCCGCGGCAGGGCCTCACGGCGGGCATCGGGTTCGGGCTGGGCGACCTGCTGCGGCGCGACGCCGGGACGTCGTCGGACGTGCTGCCCGCGCCGCGCCTGGCCCGGCCGGGCGAGGCCGCCCGGCTCGTGCCGGCGGTCGCGCGCGAGCACCTGCACGGGGCGTGGGTGGCGCACGACGGCCAGCTCGTCGACGACGCGCGGCTCGTCGTCGCCCTGGCGCGCACTGCCGCCGGGCGCGGGGCGCGGATCCTGACGCGCGTCCGGGCCACGGAGCTGCACGGGGACGGCGCGACCCTCCAGGACACGCTGACCGGCGCCGGTCTGCGGGTGCGGGCCCGCGTCGTCGTGAACGCCACGGGCGTGTGGGCCGGGACCGTGGACCCGTCGGTGCGCCTGCGGCCGAGCCGCGGCACGCACGTCGTGGTGCCCGCCGCGCGGCTGGGCGACCCGGCGGGCGCCCTCATGGTGCCGGTGCCCGGGTCCGCCTCCCGGTTCGTGTTCGCGCTGCCGGCCCAGCTCGGGCGCGTGATCATCGGCCTCACCGACGAGGAGGCCCCTGGCCCCGTCCCGGACGTGCCCGTGCCCACACGGCCCGAGATCGACTTCCTGCTGGCCACGGTCTCCCGCGTGCTGGACCGCCCCCTGCTGCCCGACGACGTCGTGGGCGCCTTCGCCGGGCTGCGGCCCCTCGTGGACTCCGCCGGGCCGGGCGACGGCCCGGGGCTCGGCTCGTCCGACGTCTCCCGCAGGCACCTCGTGGCGGTCTCCTCCGCGACGGGCGCGGTGAACGTGCTGGGCGGCAAGCTGACGACCTACCGGACCATGGCCGAGGACGCCGTCGACCTGGCCGTCAAGCACGCCGGGCTCACCGCGGGGCCGTGCTGGACGGCGGACCTGCCCCTGGTCGGCGCGCCGCCGCGGGCGGTGCCGCCGGCCGATGCCCTGGCGCGGGCGGGGGCTCGGGCCACGCAGGTCGCGGCCCCGCCCCTCGCCCCCGCCCTCGTCGCGCGCTACGGCGCCGAGGCCCCCGACGTGCTGGCCGCCGCCGCGCTGCCGGGCGCGTCGGACGTCGTCGGGCAGGGCATCCCGGGCACCGGGCACCTGGACGTCACGCGCGCCGAGATCGAGTGGGCGGTCACCCACGAGGGCGCGCTCGACGCGGACGACGTGCTGGACCGTCGGACCCGGATCGGGCTGGTGCCGGCGGACCGGGCCGCGGTGGGCGACGTCGTCGGGGAGCTGGTCGAGGACGCACTGAAGCGGCTCTGAGCCGCCCCGCCGTGAAGGCGCGGCCGCGCCGGACAGGCGCGGTCCTAGGCCGGGGGCGCGGGCGCACCCGGCGGCGCGGGCGCGGGTTCTCGTTCCCGGCGCGGGGCGCGCAGCACGGAGAGCGCCACCATGCAGGCGATGAACCCGAGCAGCCAGCCGCCCGGGATGTCGCTCAGCCAGTGGTAGTCCAGCCAGGACATGAGGGCGCCCGCGATCATCACGATCACGGCGACCACGGGGATCATCTTGCGCAGCCGGGACACGCTCGGATACAGGCCGTTCTGGGTGAACAGCAGGCACAGGATGAAGAAGCCGGTGAAGAACGTGTTCGCCGCGTGCCCCGACGGGAACGCCTGGCCGCCGGCGTGCAGCACGTCCATGTTGTGGTGGGGGCCGGTACGCCCCAGGCCGAACTTGGTGCCGTAGCCGATCAGCGCGATGGTCGCGAGGCCCGCCACCACGGCGAGCACCGGGCGGCGCGTGCAGATCTCCCGGAGCGAGCCCGGGCCGCCCTGCTTGCGGGCCACGTACAGGGCCGTGCCGCCCACCATCGGGATGGTGAACATGCGCTCGCCCGTGATGCTCGCGACGATGTCGAGGAAGATCTTCTCCCAGCCCACGGGGTGGTGGGAGTCCACGTAGTAGTGGAACTGCCAGTCCCAGGCGATGAACGGCCCGCGGACGACGACCTGCCAGATGCAGAGGGCGAAGACCAGCACGGCGATGACGGCGGCGACCACGGAGCTGCGCCAGGTCGGACGGGTCGACGGGTCGAGCAGAGCCCCTGTCGTGTGTGACTCCACTCGGGTAACACCCCTGCCCTCTGATTGCGCCATCGAGCCGATCCTACGGGTTTCGGGGTGAATGTTCGGTGCCGGATACGTGTCCGGCAGGGGCTCCGGGTAACGATCCCGGCACGGTCACACCGACCCAGGGGTGACCGTATACCGTCCGCCTGGGACAGCGTCCCAGGCCAGGCGCGCGCGGCCCGATGACGCCGGACCGCCGGGGCCCGTCACGACCGCCCGTCCCGCCGCGTCGCGGACACGACGGACGTGCTCAGCGTCACCTCGACGTTCACCCGCCGGCCCCGGCTCACGCCCGCGGCGGCGCCGTGCTCTCGCGGATCTTGAGCTCCACCGGGACCACCTCGTGCAGGTCGGCATCCTCGCCGTGACCGTCGGCACCACCCGCACCGGCCCGGACCTCGCTCACCAGCCGGGCCACCAGGCGCCGGCCGATCTCGCCGAAGTCCTGCACCACCGTCGTCAGCGGCGGCCAGAGGTACTCGGCCAGCAGGATGCCGTCGAACCCCACCACGGACACGTCGCCCGGCACCGAGCGGCCGGCCTCGTGCAGCGCGCGGAGCACGCCCGCGGCCATCTCGTCGTTGGCGCAGAACACCGCGGTGACCCCGGGGTCCGCGGCGAGGCGGCGTCCGGCGTCGTACCCGGAACCCGCCGTCCAGTCCCCCGGCACCACCGCGGGGACGGGGCGGCCGGCCGCGACGAGCGTGGCGCGCCAGGACTCCTCACGGAGCTGCGCGGGAGCGGACCCGGCCGGCCCGCGCACGTGGTGCACCGTGCGGTGCCCCAGGTCCAGGAGGTGCTGGGTGGCCTGCCGGGCGCCGTCGACCTGGTCCGCGCCGACGGCGGGGTGGTGGCCCACGAACCGCGAGTCCGACACCACCACGGGCAGCCGGGACGGCAGCGCGAGCCGGTCGGGCGTGACGGTCTCGGCCCGGACGATCACCAGCCCGTCGATGGCCTGGTGGGAGAGCCGGGTCGCCGCGGCGGAGACGACGTCGGACGACGGGTTCTCGACGTCGATCAGCGTGACCGTGTAGCCCTCGTTGCGCGCCGCCTCGACCACCGCCTCGATGGTGCGCGACTCGCCGGTCCGGGCGAGCCCGTGCGCGATCATGCCGATGGTCCGGAAGCTCCCGTACCGCAACGCCCGGGCCGCGGTGTTCGGGGCGTAGCCGAGCTGCGCCATCGCGGCGAGCACCTTGTCCCGCGTCGCGGGACGCACGTTGTCGAGCCCCATCGACACCCGGGACACGGTCTGGGTCGACACTCCCGCCAGCACCGCGACATCGCCCAGGGACGGACCTCTGCCCTCCACGGCATCCACCTCCTCGTGATGTGCCTCGCACCGGTGTGCGCTTGACACCTCCGGTAACTCACGAGCACCCTAGTCCGCGTCACCATGTTTACGTCAACACGACGACATGCTGACCTCACTCGTGAAGGAGCGACTTCCCTTGACCACGCTCGCATCGCCGCCGGCCGTGCCCAAGACCCTGGGGCGTGCACGACGCCGCTCCCGCTGGACCGGATGGGGGTTCGTCGGACCCTTCATGGCCGTGTTCGCCCTGGTCTTCCTCGCGCCGATCGTCTACTCGCTCTGGTTGAGCCTGTTCCAGACACAGCTCGTGGGCGGCACGTCGTTCGTAGGATTCGACAACTACGCCCGGGTGCTCAGCGACCCGCAGTTCTGGGACGGCGCCGGCCGCGTGACGCTGTTCCTGCTGGTCCAGGTACCGGTGATGCTCGGCATCTCGCTGCTGGTCGCCCTCGCGATCGACAGCGGCCGCCTGTACGGGCGCGACTTCTTCCGCCTGACGATCTTCCTGCCGTACGCCGTACCCGGCGTCGTCGCCGCCCTGATGTGGGGCTTCATGTACGGCGAGCGGTTCGGCCTGGTCGGCAACATCAACGACCTGTTCGGCACGAGCATCCCCGACCCGCTGGCGTCCGCACTGGTGCTCCCCGCGATCGGCAACATCGTGACCTGGGAGTTCGTCGGCTACAACATGCTGATCTTCTACTCGGCGCTGCGCGTGGTCCCCGCCTCGCTGTACGAGGCCGCGGAGATCGACGGCGCCGGCCCGTGGCGGGTGATCTCGGCGATCAAGCTGCCCGCGATCCGCGGCGCCCTGGTGGTCGCGACGATCTTCTCGATCATCGGCTCGTTCCAGCTCTTCAACGAGCCGAGCATCCTGCAGCCGCTGTCGCCCAACTACATCTCGACGCACTACACCCCGAACCTGTACGCCTACTCGCTGTCCTTCTCCGGCCAGCAGTACAACTACTCGGCCACCGTGGCGATCATCATGGGCGTGCTCACGATGCTCGTGGCCTACGTGGTGCAGCTGCGCGGCATGCGCAAGGAGGCCTGAGCCATGACGAACGTCCTGATGACCGCGCCCACCGTGCGCCCCCGCAAGTCCCCTCCGCGCCTGCGCAACAACCGCCGCACCTCGCACGCCCGGCCCACGCGCAGCGTCCTGCTGACGGTGCTGACCGCCCTGATCGGCCTGTACGCGCTGATCCCGCTGGTGTGGCTGCTGATCAACGCGACCAAGACGCAGCCCGACCTGTTCAGCTCGTTCGGCCTGTGGTTCAGCGGCGACTTCGCCCTGTGGGACAACATCACCGGCGTCCTGACCTACGACGGCGGCGTCTTCGGGCGCTGGTTCCTCAACACGCTGCTCTACGTGGTGGTCGGCGCGGGCGGTGCCACGCTGCTGGCCCTGCTCGGGGGCTACGGCCTGGCCAAGTTCGACTTCCCCGGCAAGCGCGCCGTGTTCGCCGTCGTCATCGGCGCCGTGGCCGTGCCCGGCACCGCCCTGGCGGTGCCCACGTTCCTCATGTTCGCCAACCTCGGCCTGACCAACACGCCCTGGTCGGTGATCATCCCGTCGCTCATCTCGCCGTTCGGGCTCTACCTCATGTGGACCTTCGCGGCCGACGCCGTGCCCGACGAGATCATGGAGGCCGCCCGGATCGACGGCGCCAGCGAGGCCCGCACCTTCTTCCAGGTGTGCCTGCCGATGATGGCCCCCGGCATCGTCACGGTGCTGCTGTTCACCGTGGTGGCGACGTGGAACAACTACTTCCTGCCGCTGATCATGCTGCGCGACCCGGACTGGTACCCGCTGACGCTGGGCCTGAACGCGTGGAACGCCCAGGCGACGACGGCGGGCGGCGAGGCCATCTTCAACCTCGTCATCGCCGGCTCGCTCCTGACGATCCTGCCGCTGATCGTGGCCTTCCTGCTCCTGCAGCGCTACTGGCAGTCGGGTCTGGCCGCCGGCAGCGTCAAGGAGTGACCCGAGCCGGGCGGCTCGTGCCGCCTGGCTCCCCAGAGCCTTCCCCCCAGACAGATCCGACTGACGATGAAGTGAGAGGAACCACCATGACCATCCGCCACCACCGCGCCCTGGGCGTGCTCGCCGCGGCGAGCGCCCTGGCGCTCACCCTGACCGCGTGCGGTTCGGGGTCCGACGGCGGCGACGCCGCGGAGACCGTCTCCCCCGAGGACGTCTCCGCGGCCCTCGAGGAGGGCGGCGACCTGCTGGTCTGGGCCTGGGAGCCCACGCTGGACCAGGTCGTCAAGGACTTCGAGGCCGAGTACCCCAACGTGAACGTCGAACTGGCTAACGTCGGTACCGGCAACGACCACTACGTGGCCCTGCAGAACGCGATCAGCGCGGGCTCGGGCGTGCCCGACGTCGCGCAGATGGAGTACTACGCCCTGCCGCAGTTCTCCATCGGCGAGTCGCTGGCCGACCTCGCGCCGTACGGTGCGAGCGAGCTCGACGGCACCTACTCCCCCGGCCCGTGGGGCGCCGTGACCAGCGGTGACGCCGTGTACGGCCTGCCGATGGACTCCGGCCCGATGGCGCTGTTCTACAACGCGAAGACGTTCGAGAAGGCTGGCGTCGAGGTGCCGGCCACGTGGGACGAGTTCGTCGACGCCGCCAAGAAGCTCCACGAGTCCGACCCGAACACGTACATCACCGCGGACAACGGCGACGCCGGCTTCGCGACGTCGATGATCTGGCAGGCCGGCGGCCACCCCTTCGCGGTGGACGGCACGGACGTGACCGTGGACCTGGCCGACGAGGGCTCGACCAAGTTCGCCGAGATGTGGCAGCAGCTGCTCGACGACGACCTCGTCGCCGACGTGCCGGCCTGGTCCGACGAGTGGTTCCAGGGCCTGGGCAGCGGCGAGATCGCGGCCCTGGTGACGGGCGCCTGGATGCCCGCGAACCTGGAGTCCGGCGCCGCCCCGGCGTCCGGCGACTGGCGCGTCGCGCCCATGCCGCAGTGGACGGCGGGCGCCACCGAGACCGCCGAGAACGGCGGCTCCGCGCTGTCGATCACCCAGGCGAGCGAGAAGAAGGCGCTGGCCTACGGGTTCCTCCAGTACGCGAACGCCGGTGACGGCGTCGCCACCCGCCTGGAGGGCGGCAACTTCCCGGCGACGCTCGCCGACCTCACCGACGAGAAGTTCCTCGCCGAGGAGTCCGAGTACTTCGGCGGGCAGAAGATCAACGAGGTGCTCTCGGCGTCGGCCACCGGCGTCGTCCCCGGCTGGCAGTACCTGCCCTACCAGGTCTACGCCAACAGCATCTTCCCCGACACCGTGGGCCAGGCCTACACGGGCTCGACGCCGCTGACCGACGGCCTGGGCGCCTGGCAGGAGTCGATCGTCAAGTACGGCAACGAGCAGGGCTTCACCGTCTCCGAGTGAGCCGCGGCTGAGCTGACCGGACGACGGCGGGGGGCCTTCCCCCCGCCGTCGTCCCGTGTCCCCACCCAACCCCCACGCCTCGTGCCTCTGCCGCACGACCGCACCCCCCGAGGAACCACACATGGCCACGTTCGAGATCGGACCCGAGGACTTTCTGCTCGACGGCGAGCGGATGCAGGTCGTCAGCGGCGCGCTGCACTACTTCCGCGTGCACCCCGACCAGTGGGCCGACCGGATCCGCAAGGCCCGGCTCATGGGCCTGAACACCATCGAGACGTACGTGCCGTGGAACTTCCACGCGCCCGACCCGGACACGTTCGACCTGACGGGACGGCGCGACCTCGGCCGGTTCCTCGACCTGGTGGCCGCCGAGGGCCTGCACGCCATCGTGCGGCCGGGTCCCTACATCTGCGCGGAGTGGGACGGCGGCGGGCTGCCCGGCTGGCTGTTCGCCGACCGGGCGGTGGGCGTGCGCCGGCACGAGCCGCGGTTCCTCGCGGCGATCGGCACGTACTTCGCCAACCTGCTGCCGCTGGTGGCCGAGCGTCAGGTGACGCGCGGCGGGCCCGTGCTCATGGTGCAGGTGGAGAACGAGTACGGGGCCTACGGGAACGACCCGGTGCCGGAGCGCCAGAAGTACCTGCGCGCGCTCGTGGACCTCACGCGCGAGCAGGGCATCGACGTGCCGCTGTTCACCTGCGACCAGGCGGACGACGAGATGCTCGCCCGCGGCGGCCTGCCGGAGCTGCACAAGACCGCGACGTTCGGCTCGCGCAGCACGGAACGGCTGGAGATCCTGCGGCGGCACCAGCCGACCGGCCCGCTGATGTGCATGGAGTTCTGGAACGGCTGGTTCGACTCCTGGGGCCTGGAGCACCACATCGCCCCGGCCGAGGCGAACGCCGCCGACCTGGACGACCTGCTCGCGGCCGGCGGGTCCGTGAACCTCTACATGTTCCACGGCGGCACCAACTTCGGGCTGACCAGCGGCGCCAACGACAAGGGCATCTACCGGCCCATCACGACGTCCTACGACTACGACGCGCCGCTCGCCGAGGACGGCACGCCCACCGCCAAGTACCACGCGATGCGCGAGGTCATCGCCCGGCACCTGCCGGTCCCGGACGCCGGGACGCCGGATGCCGACGGGCCGGCCGCGGCGCCGGTGCTGGACGTCGACCTGTCCGCCCAGGTGCCGCTGGCCCACGCGCTGCCGAGCCTGCTGCGCGAGGACCTTGCTGCGTTCACGTCGACGCCCACCACCGACGACCTGCGGCTGTGGTCGGGTTTCGCCGTCTACCGCACCCGGATCCAGGCCGACGACCTCGTGCTGACCGTCAACGAGGTGCGCGACCGCGCCGTCGTGCTGGTCGACGACGAGCAGGTGGGGGTGCTCGACCGCGCGTCCCACACCTTCGCCGTCGCGCTGCCCGCCCGCGCGGGCGACCTCACGCTCCTGGTGGAGGACCAGGGCCGGGTCAACTACGGGCCCCGGATCGGCGAGCCCAAGGGCCTCGTCGGCCCGGTGCGCACGGCGACCCGCACCCTGGACGAGTGGGAGGCCGGCGCGCTGCGCGTCGAGGACGCCCCGGAGCTGCTGCGCGCGGCGCTCGACGCGCCGGGGCGTGCGCTGCCGGTCGCGGCTCGTGGTGTGCGGCCGGTCGGGGCCGGGCTCTACCGCGCCACGTTCGACTCGGTCGGCGGGGCCGACCACTTCCTCCGGCTCGACGGCTGGACCAAGGGCCTGGCCTGGGTCAACGGCGAGCTACTGGGCCGGTACTGGAGCCTCGGCCCCACGCACACGCTGTACGTGCCGGGCCCGGTGGTGCGCGACGTCGGCAACGAGCTGGTGCTCCTGGAGCTCCACGGCGCGGCCGACGCGCGGGCAGGCTTCGTGGCGGCGCCGGCCCTGGGCATCACGGAGCAGTAGGCCGCCGCCGGCCGTTCCGGCGGCCGGCGTCGACCAGCCCCCGCGGGTCGACATCCTCTTCGAGACCTAAGTTTCTTCGCTTTCGGGTCGCCCAAAGCCAAGAAACTCAGGTCTCGAAGGGGAGTATCCCCGCGGCAGATCGGACAAGTCAGTCGGCCGAGTCAGCCCGTCAGGTGGTCGGCCTGGGCTGGCTGCTTCGTCCGACGGCGCGGGCGCCCGCCTGCCAGACCTGGTGCACCAGCGGGACGCCCGGGCGGTACGCGAGGTAGGTGTGGCTCGGGGCGTCCAGCACGGTCAGGTCGGCGCGGGCGCCCACGCCCAGGTGTCCGACGTCGTCCCGGCGGAGCGCCAGGGCCCCGCCCGCCGTCGCCGACCAGAGGGCTTCTGCCGGGCTCATCCGCATCTCGCGCACCGCGAGCGCCACCACGAACGGCATGGACGACGAGTAGCCGGAACCCGGGTTGCAGTCCGTGGCCAGGGCGACGGGCACGCCCGCGGCCAGCAGCCGGCGGGCGTCGGGGTACGGGGACCGGGTGGAGAACTCGATCGCGGGCAGCAGGGTCGCGACGGTGCCGTGCCCGGTGCCCGGCCCGCCGTCCGCCGGGCTCCACGAGTCCGCCAGCGCGGCGACGTCGGCGTCGGTCAGGTGGGTGCAGTGGTCCACGCTCGCCGCCTCGACCTCGAGCGCGAGCCGCACCCCCGGGCCGGCCGAGAGCTGGTTGCCGTGCACCCGCGCGCCCAGCCCCGCGCGCAGCCCGGCCTGGAGGACGGCGCGCGCCTCGTCCTCGTCGAACGCCGTGGGCGCGGCGGGCTCGCAGAACACGTCGACCCAGCGGGCGTGCGGCGCGCAGGCGGCGAGCATCGGGCCGGTCACGAGGTCGACGTACCCGGCGCGGTCGGCGGTGTACTCGGCGGGGACGGTGTGGGCGCCGAGGTACGTCGTCTCGGGCGTGAGCTCGCGGGCGATCCGCAGCGTGCGGGCCTCGGTGGCGACGTCCTGGCCGTAGCCGCTCTTGATCTCGACGGTCGTGGTGCCCTGCGCGAGCATCTCGCGCACGAGCGCCCGGCCGCGCGCCCGGAGCTCGTCCTCGCTCGCGGCGCGGGTCGCGGCCACCGTCGTCGCGATGCCGCCGCCGGTGTAGGGCTCGCCGGTCATGCGCGCGGCGAACTCGGCGGCCCGGTCTCCCGCGAACACGGTGTGCGAGTGCGAGTCCACGAACCCGGGCAGCACGCAGCGCCCCTCGAGGTCGACGACGTCGTCCGCCGCCGGGGCCGACGCCGCCGGCCCCGTCCACGCGATGCGCCCGTCCTCGACGATCACGGCGGCGTCCGGCACGACGCCGATCCCGTCGGCCGCGGTTCCTCGCCCGCCCGGCACGGTCCCGCCCTCGGCCGGCCCCGACCCGCCGTGCGCCGGGTCGTTGGTGACCAGCTCGCCGATGTTCGTCAGCAGCACGCTCATGCGTCGCTCCCCCTGGTGATGTCGTGTGCGGTGCTCCTCGCGGTGTCGCGCCCGCGTACGGGTGCCCCCGCGGGCCGACCCGCGCCGCGCTCCCGCGCCGCCGCGGCCCAGATCTCGTCGACCGCCTCGGCGAGCATCCGTGCCACGTCGCCGGCCCGGTGCACGCCGTCGCGCACCACCAGCTCGCCGCCCGCCACGACGTCCGACACGTCCGCCGCGCCCGCGACCAGGGCAACCTGCGCGGGGTCGGTCCCGGCCGTGCGGGCCGTGTCGAGGCGCACCGCGACGAGGTCGGCGGGCGCGCCCACCGCGATCCGGCCCGCGTCGGGCCGGCCGAGCGCCGCGTGCCCGGCCGACGTCGCCATCCCGATCAGGGTCGCCGGGTCGAACGCGCCGCGCCGGCCGCCCGCGAGGCGCTCGTGCTCCTCGACGCCCCGCGCCTCCGCGAGCACGTCGGCGCCCACGTGCTGGTCCGTGCCGACCGACAGCGGGCTGCCCGCGCGGAGCAGCCGGAGGCCGGGTGCGATGCCGTCGGCGAGGTCGCGCTCCGTCGTCGGGCAGAGGCAGACGCCCGTGCCCGAGGCGCCGAGCAGCGCGACGTCGTCGTCGGTCAGGTGCACCGCGTGCACCGCGGTGGTGCCCGGACCGAGCGCCCCGGCGTCGTGCAGCAGCCGCGTCGGGGTGACGCCGAAGGCCGCGAGCGCCGCCTCGTTCTCCCCGGGCTGCTCGGACAGGTGGACGTGCAGCGGCGCGCCGGCGTCCCGGGACCAGCGGGCGACCGCGGCGAGCTCGGCCGGCGCGACGGCGCGCACGGAGTGGGCGGCGGCGCCGACGAGCACGCGGTCGTCGTCGGCCCAGGCGGCGCGCAGCGCGTCCACGCGCCCCGCCCACCGCTCGACCGTACCGTCGCCGAACCGGGCCTGCTCCGGCGCGAGCGGTTCGTGCCCGCCAGGGCCGAGACCGCCGTGCAGGTAGCAGGTGTCGAGCAGCGTGAGGTGCACGCCGGCGTCGCGCGCCCCTCGACGCAGGGCCTCGGCCATGGCGTTCGGGCCGCCCTGCGCCGCGGAGTACGGCGTCCCGTCAGGGCGGTGGTGCACGTAGTGGAACTCGCCGACGGCGGTGGTCCCGCCGAGCACCAGCTCCGCGAGGACGGCGCGGGCCAGGCGTTCGTACCGGTCGGGCGTCAGGGCGGCGGCCAGGGCGTACATGCCCTGGCGCCACGTCCAGAACGATCCGCCGTCAGCGTGGGTGCGGCCGCGCAGCGCGCGGTGGAAGGCGTGCGAGTGGGCGTCGGCGAGCCCGGGGAGCACGATGCCGCGCAGCAGCACGTCGCCGTCCGACGCCGGGACGCCGGGCTCGACGGCGACGATCCGCCCGCCGGCGGTCTCGACCCGGACGGACCCGACGACGTGGCCGGGGGCGCCGGACCCGGCCGACACGGCGCCGGTTCCACCGCCGGGACCGCCGCCGGTGACGCCGCCGGGCGCACCGCCGGGCGCGCCGCCCGGTGCACCTCCGGGCGCGCCGCCCGGTGCACCACCGGGCGAGGCGCCCGGCCCCGGCAGCCAGGCCCGCTCGCACCAGAAGCTCGTCACGGCTCTCCTCTCACGTTCCACGCTCTCTCGCTGTTCGGTGATCCTCTTCGAGGCCTATGTTTCTTCGCTTTCGGCCCTGTCAAAGCGAAGAAACTCAGGCCTCGAAGGGGATCATGGCGGGCCCGGTCGGCCTGGTCAGCCCGGTCGGCCCGGCGGGGCGACTCGGCTCGGCGGCAGGGCCGGGTCCGTCAGCAGGTCCGCCAGGACGGCGGTCAGGGCCTCGACCCCGGCGTCGCAGTCGGCCTGCTCGGCGTACTCGGCCGGAGAGTGGGACACCCCCGACGGGTTGCGCACGAACAGCATCGCGGTGGGTACGCCAGCCGCCGCGAGGATGCCGGCGTCGTGCCCGGCGCCCGTGCCGATCACCGGCGCAGGGAGGGCGGGGCCCGGCCGCCCGACGACGTCGGCGAGCCGCGCCGCGAGCGCCGGGTCGAAGACCGTGGCCGGCGTCCAGGACTCCTCGACGGGCCGCCACCCGGCCAGCCCCCGCCCGCCGCCGCGGGTCCAGCCCCTCTCACCGACCCCAGCCCCGCCGTCGGCCGTCGAACGTAGGGTTGCTCGCTCCGTGAGCCCTGATGCGCCGACGACTCCTACGTTCGGCGGATCGACGTTCGGCGGATCGACACCCGGCGGCTCGCTGCCCGACAGCTCGCCGCCCGACAGTTCGCTGCTCGGCGGATCACCGATCACCGAACGGACGGCCCGTTCCGTTTCCGCGCGGGCGTCGATCCAGGCACGCACCCCCGACGGGATCGCGTTGACGCCGTTCGGCTCGACCTCGACCTTGGCCAGCGTCGCGAGCGCGCCGGCATGCTCGGCGGCGGCGCGGACGTCGGTGATCAGGCGCGCGAGGTCGAGCATCGGGTCGTGCCGGTGGGCCAGCGGTGTGGTGCCGGCGTGGTTGGCCTCGCCCGCGAGGTCGACGCGCCAGCGGCCGTGCGGCCAGATCGCGGCGCCGACGGCGACCGGTGCCGCCTCGTCGGCGGGCAGGTCGGCGAGGTACCGACCCTGTTCCACGTGCAGCTCGACGAAGACGCCGATCCGCGCCAGGGCGTCGTCGTCGCGGCCGTAGTGGTCGAGCCGCGCACCGCCGTCCGAAGCCCCGCTCGTCCGGCCCACCCCGCCCGTCCGGCCCACCCCGCCGGTCGGGCCGACCCGTCCGAGCACGTCCGCGAGGCTGTCCCCCGCCCGGTCCCGCAGCGCGAGCAGCCGGTCGGCCCCGACGGTGCCGGTGACCGCCCGCGAGCCGAGGCAGGCGAGCCCGAACCGGGCGCCCTCCTCGTCGGAGAAGTTCACGATCCCGAGCGGCCGAGCGGGCACGACGCCGTCGGCCCGCAGCGCGTCGAGCGCCGCGAACGCGCTCGCCACGCCCAGCGGGCCGTCGAACGCGCCGCCGCCGGGCACCGAGTCGAGGTGGCTGCCGGTCACGACGCCGGGCCCCTCGGCGTCCGGGTCGCCCCACCACGCCCACTGGTTCCCGGCCCGGTCCACGGTCACGTCCAGCCCCCGCGCCGCGGCCTCGGCGGCGAACCACTCGCGCAGGGCCAGGTCGTGCACGGTCCAGGCGAACCGCTCGTACCCGCCGGACGGCGCCCGCCCGACGTCGGCGATCGCCTCCAGCAGCCCGCCGACGCGGATCAAGCCCGGACCCGTCACGCCCCCTCCCGCATCGGCACCCGCAGCCCGCCGCGGTCGGCGGCCGCGACGGCGTCGTCGTACCCGGCGTCTACGTGCCGCAGCACGCCCGTCGCGGGGTCGTTCGCCAGGACCCGGGCGAGCTTCTCGGCGGCGAGCGCCGTCCCGTCCGCGACGGACACCTGCCCGGCGTGGATCGAGCGCCCCATGCCCACGCCGCCGCCGTGGTGCAGCGACACCCACGTCGCACCCGACGCGGTGTTGACCAGGGCGTTCAGCAGCGGCCAGTCCGCGATGGCGTCGGAGCCGTCGGCCATCGACTCCGTCTCCCGGTACGGCGAGGCCACCGAACCGGAGTCCAGGTGGTCACGCCCGATCGCGAGCGGTGCGGAGATCTCCCCCGAGGCGACGAGCTCGTTGAACCGCAGCCCCGCGACGTCGCGCTCCCCGTGCCCGAGCCAGCAGATGCGGGCGGGCAGCCCCTGGAAGGCGACCCGGTCCTGGGCGGCGCGGATCCAGCGGCCGAGGTGGTCGTCGTCCGGGAACAGGTCGAGCACGGCCTGGTCGGTCACGGCGATGTCCCGCGAGTCCCCGGACAGCGCAGCCCAGCGGAACGGGCCCTTGCCCTCCGCGAACAGCGGCCGGATGTACGCGGGCACGAAGCCCGGGAAGTCGAACGCCCGGCCGTAGCCGCCCTGGCGCGCCTCGTCGCGGATCGAGTTGCCGTAGTCGAACACCTCGGCGCCCGCGTCCTGGAAGCCCACCAT
Source organism: Promicromonospora sp. NPDC050262 (assembly GCF_040655935.1). Classification (NCBI taxonomy): domain Bacteria; kingdom Bacillati; phylum Actinomycetota; class Actinomycetes; order Micrococcales; family Promicromonosporaceae; genus Promicromonospora; species Promicromonospora sp. NPDC050262. The sequence continues at coordinate 97,152 of NZ_JBFAKX010000008.1, forward strand.
GCCCTCGACGTGCCGGGCCATCGACTCGCGCGCCCGCTCGGTGAACCCCTCCGGGTCCTTCTCGGCCTCGGCGGCCCAGTCCGCCAGCTCCACCCCCGACGGCAGGTAGGACAGCGGGTCGTGCGCCGAGGTCTGGTCCGTCACGACGTCCACCTCGACGCCGCGGCGCAGCAGCTCCGGCACGACGTCGGCGGAGTTGCCGACCACGCCCACCGACAGCGCGCGCCGGTCCTTCTTCGCGGCCAGCGCCAGCTCGACCCCTTCGTCGAGCGAGGACGCGACGACGTCGAGGTAGCGCGTCTCGACGCGCCGGTGCAGGCGGGCCGGGTCGACGTCGACCACGAGGCACACGCCGCCGTTGAGCGTGACCGCCAGGGGCTGGGCGCCGCCCATCCCGCCGCAGCCGCCGGTCAGGGTGAGGGTCCCGGCCAGCGTGCCGCCGAACCTCTTGGCGGCCACCGCGGCGAACGTCTCGTACGTGCCCTGGAGGATCCCCTGGGTGCCGATGTAGATCCAGGACCCGGCCGTCATCTGCCCGTACATGGTCAGGCCGAGCTGCTCCAGACGCCGGTGCTCGGGCCACGTGGCCCAGTCGCCCACGAGGTTGGAGTTGGCGATGAGCACGCGCGGCGCCCACTCGTGGGTACGCAGCACGCCCACGGGCCGTCCGGACTGGACCAGAAGGGTCTCGTCCTCGCGCAGGTCCGTGAGGGAGCGGACGATCGCGTGGTAGCTCGGCCAGTCCCGCGCCGCCCGGCCGGTGCCGCCGTAGACCACCAGGTCGTCGGGCCGCTCGGCCACCTCGGGGTCGAGGTTGTTCATGAGCATGCGCAGCGGCGCCTCGGTCTGCCAGCTCCGGGCGGTCAGGGTGGTGCCGCGCGCGGCGCGGACGGGTACGGGGGTCCCCCGGTCGTACGGCTGGTTCACTTGGGTCTCCTTCGGCTCAGGTCGGCAGGTCGGGGCGGGTTCAGTGGAGGTGTCCGACGGCGCCCGCGGCGGCCGCCACGACCTGTCCGCCGGCCACGAGCCCCACCACGTGCTCGATCTCGGGGGCGAGGTAGCGGTCCGGTCCGGGACCGGGCACGACGGCGCGGACGACGTCGTGCACCGCCGCCGTACCCGCCGCGGGGGCTTCTTCCCGCAGGTCCAGGGCGCGCGTGGCCGTGAGCACCTCGATCGCGAGCACCCGGGTGAGACCGTCCACGGAGCGGCGCAGCTTACGGGCGCCGGCCCAGCCCATGGACACGTGGTCCTCCTGCATGGCGGAGCTCGGGATGGAGTCCACGCTCGCGGGCACCGCGAGGCGCTTGAGCTCGGAGACGATCCCGGCGGCCGTGTACTGGGCGATCATGTGCCCGGAGTCGACGCCGGGGTCGTGCGCGAGGAACGCGGGCAGCCCCTCGGAGCGCGCGACGTCGAGGAACCGGTCGGTGCGCCGCTCGCTCATGCTCGCCAGGTCGGCGGCCGCGATGGCGAGGAAGTCGAGCACGTAGGCCACGGGCGCGCCGTGGAAGTTGCCGTTGGACTCGACCCGCCCGTCCGACGTGACGACGGGGTTGTCGATCGCCGAGGCGAGCTCCCGGCCCGCGACGGTGGCGGCGTGGTCCAGGGTGTCGCGGGCGGCGCCGTGCACCTGGGGTGCGCACCGCAGGGAGTAGGCGTCCTGCACGCGGGTGCACGCGGGATTTCCGGCGTCGTCCAGCTCGCGGTGGCTCGCCATGAGCGGCGAACCCGCCAGGAGGCGCCGCATGTTCGACGCGGACGCCGCCTGCCCGGGGTGCGGGCGCAGGCCGACCAGGTCCTCGGCGAAGGGCGCGTCCGACCCGAGCAGGGCCTCGACGGACAGGGACGCCGCGACGTCGGCCGTGGTGAGCAGGCGCCGCAGGTCGTGGAGCGCGAGGCAGAGCATGCCGAGCATGCCGTCGGTGCCGTTGATGAGAGCCAGGCCCTCCTTCTCGGCGAGCACCAGCGGCTCGATCCCGGCGTCGGCGAGGGCCCGGGCGGCGTCGACCTCGTGTGCCCCGACCCGCACGCGCCCCTCACCCATCGCGGCGAGCGCCACGTGCGCGAGCGGCGCGAGGTCGCCGGAGCAGCCGAGCGACCCGTACTCGTGCACGACGGGCGTGATGCCCGCGTTCAGCATCCCGGCGTAGGTCTGCGCCGTGACCGGACGCGCGCCGGTGTGGCCGGTGACCAGGGTCGCAAGCCGCAGGAGCTGCAGCGCCCGTACCACCTCGGTCTCGACCTGCGGCCCGGAGCCGGCCGCGTGCGAGCGCACGAGGCTGACCTGGAGCTGCGCCCGCATCTCGGCGGGGATGTGCCGACGCGCGAGCGCGCCGAAGCCGGTGGAGACGCCGTAGTGTGGCGCGGCGTCGTGGGCGAGGTCGTCGATGACGGCGCGGGTCTGCGCCATGCGAGCCAGCGCGCTCGCGTGGATCTCGACGGTCGCGCCGTGGCGGGCCACGGCGACGACCTGCTCGACGGTCAGCGGGGTGCCGTCGAGCACGACGTGCGTGGTTTCCTCGGTGCCGGCCGCGCCGGAGGCGGGCGTCGTTGCCGCGTCGTGCAGGGTGCTCATGCGCTCATCGAACCTCGCCCCGGCCCCTCCGGCGCGGGCGGGGGCATCGATAGAGTCTGGGATACGAGACAACGCACCCGGGAGGAAACAGTGGCCGGCAGCAGTGCCGTTCCCGCCGCGCGGAGCACAGCGCGGCTGCTCTCGTTCCTCGCGGCGCAGCCCGGACCGGTCCCCGCGGGCGCGATCGCGCACGGCCTCGGGGTGCCCCGGTCCAGCGTCTACCACCTGCTGTCGGTGCTGGGCGACGAGGGCTTCGTGCGGCACTTCCCCGACGAGCGCCGCTACGGCCTGGGTGTGGCGGCCCTCGGCCTGGGCAGCGCGTACACCCGGCAGGCGCCGCTCACCCGCCTGGCCGCGCCCGTCGTCGCCCGCCTGGTGGAGGCCGCGGGCGAGAACGGGCACCTCGCCGTCCTCAACGGGCGGGAGGTGCTGTACCTGGTGGAGCAGCGGGCGGCGGGGCGCCCGCCCCTGGTCACCGACGTCGACGTGCACCTCCCGAGCCACCTCACCGCCAGCGGCCGAGCGGTCCTCGCGCTGCTGCCGCCCGCGCAGGTGCGCGCCCTGTACCCGACGCCGGGGTCGTTCACCGACCTGACCGGCGCCGGACCGCACACCCTGCGCGAGCTGCGCGACGTGCTGCGGCTGGCGCGGGCACGCGGCTTCGCGGTGGAGGACGGCGAGGTGACGGCGGGCTTCGCGTCGGTGGCCGCTGCCGTCGTCGACCACACGGGCCGCCCGGTCGCCGGGCTCGCGATCACCTTCCGCTCGGAGGCGTACGACGACGACGCGCGGGCCGGCCTCGCGGAGCAGGCGACCCGGGCGGCGCGCGAGGTCAGCCGGCGGCTCGGGGTGCGGTGACGTGCGGGTTACCGGGCAGCTCGTGCAGGATCCCGTCGGTGCCGCGCCTCCACCACAGGCCGGCGGCGTCGCGGAACGTCAGCTCGAGCTGGACGTCCTGGTCGTCCGCGAAGTGGACGACCTCCGGCTCCCCGACGACCCGCGGCCTGTCCGTCGGGGTGAGCATGCCCCACGGTTCCAGGCGGGGAGCGTCACCCATGAAGCCCGCCGGGATCGAGACGACCACCTCGTACACGGGCGCCGCCGAGGCGTTGTGGATCCTGTACTCCGCGAGCAGCTCGGGTGGATCCGGCTCGATGTGCACCTCGAGCCAGGCGTTCACGAGCGTGGCCTGTGCGCGCCGGCGCTCGGTTGCCTGCTCTCTCCGGTCGGCCGTGCCCCGGTAGTACTCGACCCCGCCGAACACGAGCGCGACGAGCACAGCGGCGAGGGTTCCGATCGCGATCATCCAGTCGACCGCCGACGGCCCGCCGTTCAGAACGACCGCAAGAGGCGGAAGCGGCGACACAGTTGAATCGTATGAGGCCCGGGCGGAACCACACCTCGTGCGGACGGTCGTCGGCGCACCTGCCGACCCACGCGGGCGGCCAGCCGGAGGTTGGAGGCGCGGTGATCTACGTCTCACCGCGGGCCGTCGGAGGGCTCCCCGCACTCCCCTTCGAGGCCAGAGTTTCTCCGCTTTGCGGGCGCTGAAAGAGGAGAAACTCTGACCTTCGAGGAGGGCCGCTGAACTGCGACTATCCGTACCTCACTGGCGAAGCGGACGACCGCCGTCGACCCCCTAGAGTTGGGATCACGCCCCCTTCCGCTGCCGTCCAGGGAGATGTCTCGTGAGTTCACAGCCGTCCGAGTTCCGACTGCTCGTCACCGGTGGCGGGACCGGCGGCCACACGTATCCGGCGCTCACGACGCTGCGCGCGCTGCAGGCCCGGCTGGCCGAGTCGGGCACCGCCGTCAGCGTCCTGTGGGCGGGCACGGCCGACGGGCTGGAGGCCCGGGTCACGGCGTCCGAGGGCATCCGGTTCCTGCCGGTGGCCACGGGCAAGCTGCGCCGGTCGGCCAACCCGCTGGGCATGCTGTCGGCCAGCAACATGAAGGACATGGCGCGGGTGCCGCTCGGCGTGGCGCAGGCCCGGTCGATCGTGGCCGAGTTCAAGCCGGACGTGATCCTGTCGACCGGCGGCTACGTCGCCGTCCCGGTCGGCATCGCGGCGGGCCTGGCCCGCCGTCCGCTCGTGGTGCACGAGCAGACCGTGCGGCTCGGGCTGGCCAACCGCCTGCTGGCCAAGCGGGCCACACGCGTCGCGGTGTCGTCGCCGTCCACCATCGAGCTGCTGCCGGAGGCCGTGCGCGAGCGGGCCGTCGTGACGGGCAACCCGGTGCGCGCCGAGGTGCTGACCGGCGAGCCGCTCAAGGCCGTCGACGCGCTGGGCCTCGACTCGTTCGACCCCGACCTGCCCGTCCTGTACGTCACGGGCGGCGCGCAGGGGTCGGTGCAGATCAACGAGCTGGTCGCCGAGACGCTGCCCTGGATGCTCCAGCGCGCGAACGTGATCCACCAGTGCGGCCCGAACAACCTCAAGGAGATGTTCGAGCGCACCGCCACGCTCCCGGCGGAGCTGGCCGCGCGGTACCGCGTGCTCGGGTTCGTCGGGGCGGAGCTGCCGGACGTGCTCGCCCTGGCCGACGTCGTCATCTCCCGCAGCGGGGCCGGGACCATCGCCGAGCTGACGGCGCTGGGCAAGCCCGCGGTGCTGATCCCCCTGGCGTCGTCCGCCGGGAACGAGCAGGCGCACAACGCCCGCAGGCTGCAGGACCTGGGCGCGGCCGTCGCCCTGGAGGGCGACCTCACGTTCTCGGACCTCCGCGGGGCGCTGGCCGGGCTCCTGGACGACGCCGGACGGCGCGAACGCATGGCCGACGCCGCCCGCAAGATCGGGGTGCCCGACGCCGCCGAGCGGCTCGTGGACCTGCTGCTGGAGGTCGCAGGCCCGCGGAAGTGAGCGGCTCGCGTTCCTGAGCCGCCCGGACGCTAGCCCGCGGCCTGCTCGGGGGCGGCCGTGTCGTCCCGCGCCACGAGCGCCTTCGCCAGGAGCCCCGCCAGCTCCCGCAGGTCGTCCGCGTCCAAGCCGGCGAACGGGGTCCGGTCCAGCGTCCCGGCGATGATCTCGGTGCGCACGCGCCTGCCCTCCGCGGTCAGGACGACGACGCGCGACCGGCGGTCGTGCGGGTCGGTGGCGCGCTCGACCAGGCCCCGCTCGACGAGCTGGTTGGTCACGAAGCTCAGGTTCGGCGCGTTGCAGTGCAGGCGTTCGCTCATCACCTTCATCGACGGCGGCGCCTCCTCCGGGTCGATGACCCACAGCGCCTGCGCCGTCTGGAGCGTGAGCCGGTGCCGTGCGACCACGTCGGCCGCCCGGTCGCCCGTGACCATGAAGAGCTCGTGGTTCGCCCGGACGACGGCTTCGAGATCGGTCTGGCTCATCCGGCGATCCTAGCCTCTGTTAGTTCGAGACTCGAAGGTGTTAGGGTCCGAACTACTTCGAGACTCGAAGCATTCACGGACGAAGGCGGACCATGTACAGCTACCGCGGCACCACCACCCTCGTGACCGGGGCCTCCCGCGGGCTCGGCGCGGCCTACGCGACCGAGCTCGCCCGGCGAGGCTCGGACCTCGTGCTCGTCGCACGCTCGGCTCCGGCGCTCGACGAGCTGGCCACCCGGATCCGCGCCGGGCACGACGTCGCGGTGACCACCCACGCGGCGGACCTGACGGACCGTGACCAGGTCGCCGCGCTCCTGCGCGACCTCGACTCGGTACCCGTCGACCTGCTCGTCAACAACGCGGGCATGGGGCCGGCCGGCCCCTTCCTGGACCGCCCGTTCGCGCCCGCCCAGACGGCGGTGGACCTCAACGTCTGGGCGCTCATGGCACTGACCCACGGGCTCGGCACCCCGATGACGGCCCGGGGCCACGGGGGCATCATCAACGTCGCCTCGACGGCAGCCTTCCAGCCGATGCCCTTCCAGGCCGGCTACGCCGCGACCAAGGCGTTCGTGCTGTCGTTCACGGAGGCGGTGGCCGAGGAGCTGCGCGGTACGGGCGTCCACGTCATGGCGGCGCACCCCGGCGGGACGGACACCGCGTTCTTCGAGGGCACCTCGCACACCGTCAACCCGCGGTTCCTCGACTCCCCCGAGGACGTGGCCCGCCGAACCCTCGACGACTTCGCACGGGGCAGGAGCTCGTCGTACCCGGGCCGGCGGCTGAACCAGGTCGCGTCCTGGCTCCCGCGGTTCCTCCCGCGCACCGCGACCACACGGATCACCGGGAAGCTCAACCGCACCCTGGGGCTCGACGCCGTCCGCCCCGTGCCCGCAGCCTGACGGCGCCCACCGCGCGACCAGCCCCCACACGCGCGTCCGGTCAGCCGAGCCGGTCCCGGATGACGGCCTCCGCCTGACGCCGGACCGGGACGGCGATCTCCGGGTGCGCGCCGATGCCGACCAGGCGCAGGTACTTGTCGGCGGCGGCGAGCTGGGCGACGGCGCCGGAGTAGGTGTCGAGCACGTCGGCGAACTCGGCGCGGACGCGGGCGGCGACGTCGGGCTGGAGGATCGCCGAGCAGGCGAGGACGGCGGCGTCGTACCCGGCGAGCGCCCGGCCCCAGTACTCCCAGTCCAGGATCGTCAGGCCCGGGGCGGTGAGGTTGCCGAAGTGCAGGTCGCCGTGGGAGACCTCCCACTCGACGCGGCCGAGGTCGATCTCCACGCCGAACAGGGCCAGGATCGAGGACCGGACGGCGTCGGGGTCCAGGACCCGGCGCTCGGTCGCGACCCGGCGCAGGGTGTCGAGCCCGGCCCGGAGCCCGGCCCACCAGGTGTCGGGCAGGTCGACCGGGTGCTCCAGCACCAGGCCGGTACCCACGGCCGGCTGGTCCACGAAGGTCATGAGGTCCGCCCGGACGACCTGGTCGACGTCGTCCCACGGCGCGGCCCACTCCGCGGACCGCAGGTGCCGGGGCATCGGGATGTCGCCGAACGGCTCGCCCGTGGCGGTGGCGATGCCGTCCCAGATCTCGCCCCGGGCCCATTCGGGCGGCTGCGCCGTGACCCGCAGCCACGCCGGGCCCGACGTCCGGACGGCGAGGGTCCGGTCGTAGGCCCCGCGGACCGGCTCGCCGTCGAGGATCACGCCGAACCGGGTGGCGGCCTCGGCGAGGAGCCCGGCGAGCCGGTCCCGGCGTGCGTCCGACATGTGTCTCCCCTGGTGATGCGGCCTGAGCCGCACGTGGATGCGCCCCACGCAACCATGCCGCGGGTACGGTGGCGCGGAACCACGCCCGGCCCGGAAGGAATCGAGTGACCCAGCACCGCAGCGACGACACCTGGATCAAGGGTGTCGCCGACGACGACCTCGTCACGATCGGCGACCCCCGGCTGAAGGCCCCCACGTCGGAGATCGACGCCGACGACGACGCACGCGACCTCCTGGCGACCCTCACCACCCGGCTGCGCGAGCTGAACGGTGCCGGGCTGGCCGCCCCGCAGATCGGCGTACCGGTGCGGGCCGCGATCGTCGAGGTACGCCGGACCGACGTCTTCCCCGACCGGCCCGAGACCGGCCTCATCCAGATCCTGAACCCGACCGTCCTGGAGCGCTCCGCCGAGACGGTGCTCGACTGGGAGGGCTGCTTCAGCGTTCCCGGGTACCTGGGCCAGGTGCCCCGGTCCGAGAGCATCACGGTCCGGTACACCGACGAGACCGGGCAGACGATCACGACCGAGGTGAGCGGGTACGCGGCGCGCGTCTTCCAGCACGAGATCGACCACCTCGACGGCCTGGTGTACCTCGACCGCATGCCCGACATGACCAGCCTCACGACCACGCAGAACTACCTCGACCACCACCGGCCCGGATCGAGCTAGCGGCCGGTCAGGCCCGGATGCAGGCGTCGATCCCGTCGAGCCGTTCCGGCGGGTCGGGATACACCCGCGCGATGCCGTCGGCCACGCGGCGAGCGGTCCAGCACGCCACGGCGGCGTCGAGCACGTCGTCCGGTCCGGACACCTGCCCCGGACGCCCGAGGTCGGCCGGCAGCGCGAACCCGGCCCCGGCGAGCAGGGCCCGCCGGTCCTCCAGCCCGGCCCACGTCGACTTGGGCGCCGAGAGGTGACGCCCGGCCAGGGTGGCGAACGACAGCTCGGGATGCACCTCCACGATGCGCCGGCCGGCCGATCGCACCACGTCGTCCACCTCGAGGATCCGCGGCCTGAGCGCCCACGCCTGGCGGCTGAGGCCCCTGCCCGTCACCCGCCGGGTCGTCTCCAGCGCCGCGGCGTAGGTGTCCGCCGTCAGTGCCGCGGACGGCGGCGTCATGAACACCGACGGCCACCGCGGCCCGACAGCCTGACGGGCCTGCACGTCGGCACGGCGGTATCCGATGCCGGCGGGCAGGCCGATCGGCATGTCGACGCCCACCACCTCGACCCGACCGTCCACGTCGGCCTGTGCGAGCACGCCGGTGAACGTCAGGTCCGCGTACACGTGCAGGTCGCTCGCGACCGCGACCCAGTACTTCTTCGCGACGTCGACGCCCAGCACGCGGACCATCGCTCCATCGTCGCCGACATCGCGCCGCGGGGCACGAGCACGCGGCCGGAGCCCCGGAGCGCCTCCAGGAGCTGAGACCGACCTATGGGTGATACTGGGATATTTCACCCAGAGAGGGGAGGCTCTCGATGATCCTGGTCGGCCCGCTCGCGGCAGGGAAGTCCACGCTCGGCGCCCTCGTCGCCGAGCGGATCGGGCTCCCGTTCGTGGACATCGACGACATCGCCTGGACCTACTGCGCCGAGGTCGGCTGGGACCTGGGCCGCCTGCTCGAACGGGACGACGCCGTCGGCTGGGCCGCCGCCGAACGCGAGTGGGAGCCGGCCCGCGCCCACGCCGTGCGGCGCGTCGTCGAGGACCACCCGGAGACGGTCATCGCGTTCGGCGCCGGCTACACCAGCTTCACCGGCCCGGAGCACGCCGACCAGGTGCGGCGGGCGCTGGCACCGGTCCCCGACGTCGTCCACCTGCTGCCCAGCCGCGACCCCGAGCGGTCGGTGACCGTGCTGCGCGAGCGCGCGATCGCCGGCCGGGGCAAGGACTGGATCATCGAGGGGCGCGACTGGATCGCCGCCTGGGTCGCGGACCCGCTGGCCGGCGAGGTCGCCGCCGCCACCGTCTACACCGACGGCGTCGGCCCCGCCGAGTCGGCCGACCAGCTCGTGCGGCTGCGTGAGCGCCTGCTGGCGGAGCTCGCCGCCTGACGACGGCGGGCGGCCGGCAGCCGGGGCGGGCGGCCGGCAGCCGGGTGGCGCCGCGCGCCGGCGCCCCACGTCAGGCCGTCGCCAGCAGCCGCTCCAGCGCCGCGCGTCCCGGCGGCCCCCACGACGCCTTGCCGCCCGGCCGCCCGTGCGCGCCGGCCTCCCCGATGAGCAGCCCGACGAGTGCCTTCGCTGCGGCCACGCCCCGGGCCCGACGGAGCGTCGCGGCGTCGACACCCGGCCGGTATGAGTCATGGAAGGCGTCGACCCCGCCGTCGGGCAGGAGCAGCCACGGCGCGGAGAGGTCGTAGGCCGGGTCACCGGCGCACAGGTCGCCGAAGTCGATGACTCCGCAGAACGTCCCGTCCGCCGTCAGCACGTTGGCCGGGTGCAGGTCAGCGTGCAGCCACACCGGCGGCCCGGCCCACTCGGGCGCGGCCACGGCATCGTCCCAGACGGCGCGGACGGCGTTCGGGTCGGCGACGAGCCCCCGCTCCGCCGCCTCGGCAAGCTGCCCCGCGAACCCCGCGGTGTGCTGGGCCAGCGGCCCGCCCCGACCGCGGCCCGACGGCGCCCCCTCCGGCGCGGGCCGATGGAGCGCGGTCAGGAACGAGCCCAGCACCCGCGCCGCCTCGGCACCCCGCGTGACCGGGGCCCGGTCGGCGGGCGCACCCGGCACCCAGGTGGTGACGATCCACGGCCGCGGGAACCGCTCGGCCGGCTCGCCGAGGCGCTGCGGCACCGGGACCGGCAGCGGGAGTCCCGGCGCCAGGCCGGGCACCCAGGCGTGCTCCTTGCGCAGGAGCTCGTCCGCCGAGTCCGTCGCCCACGGCAGCCGGACGGCGAGGTCGTCCCCGAGGCGCCAGAGCTGGTTGTCCCAGCCGCGCGCCCCGAGCTCCAGCGGGAGCTCCGCCAGGTCGGGGTGCTGCTCACGAAGCAGCTCCCGGATCAGGTCGGCGTCGATCTCGGTGTCGGCATGCGTCATGCGCAGCCACGGTAGCGGGCGGCCCCGTCACCGCAGCGCGCGCTTAGGGTGCTCTCATGAGCGACGACCCGTACCTCCTGGTCCCCACCGCGCCCAGCGTCGACGAGTACCTGCACCTGCGCGCCGCCTCCGGCCTCTCGCCCAAGAACGCCGAGCAGGCCGCGCCCGCGCTGACGTCGAGCTGGGCCTTCTGCCACGTCCGCGAGGCGGCGACGGACCAGGCCGTCGCGATGGGCCGCACGCTCGGCGACGGCGGCTGGTACTTCCACATCGCCGACGTCGCGACGCTGCCCCAGCACCAGAGCCGAGGCCTCGGCCGCCGGGTGATGTCCTGGCTCCTGGACCAGATCGCGGACCGCGCGCCCGCCGACCCGTACGTCACGCTCAACGCGGACGAGCCCGGCCGGCCGCTGTACCGCAGCCTCGGGTTCGTCGAGACGGCGCCCGCGAGCATCGCGATGCGCCTGGCCCGGTAGCACCGTGTCGGACCGCGCGCTCCGTGAACGGCACCGTGCTCGCCCTGGCCGGCCCGCTCACCTGGCACGATACGACCCATGACGCCCCCGAGGCCCCGCCACCGCGCGGGCTGGATCGTGGCGGCCGTGCTCACCGCGGCCGTCGTCCTGCTCGTCGCGATCGGCACGGCCGCGTTCGACACCGCCCAGGACCGGTGGGCCTGGCGCCTCGCCGACCTGGACCGCAACGAGCTGCACCTGCGGGCCGTGCCGGAGTCGATCGAGGACGGGACGGTCGTGGAGGAGTCGTCGGGCCACGTGGTGGTCAGGTACTCCCGCGAGATCACGAACTGGATGGGCGGCTACACCGGCGAGGTCGAGTCCATCTGCTACCAGTTCTCCTTCGCCGATCCCGACGACTTCTACGAGGTTGCCTGCTCATGACCACCGCCGTCCTCGTCATCGACCTCCAGGCCGACGTCGTCCACGGTTGCTTCGACGCCGACGGCGTCGTCACCCGCTCCGCCGCCCTCGTGGAGCGGGCCCGCGACGCCGGGACGCCCGTCGTCTGGGTGCAGCACCACGAGCCGGGACTGGAGCGGGACACACCGGGCTGGGCCCTCGCGGACGGCCTGTCCCGCCGCCCCGACGAGGCCCTCGTGCACAAGGCCTACCGCGACTCGTTCGCCGACACCGACCTCCGCGACGTCCTCGACGCGCTCGGCGCCACGCGGCTGGTCGTCACGGGCGCGCAGTCCGACTTCTGCGTCCGCACGACGACGCAGCGGGCCGCCGCGCTCGGCTACGACGTGACCCTCGTGAGCGACGCGCACACCACCCGCGACACCGAGTGGGACGGCGTGCCGATCACCGGCGAGCAGATCGTGGCCCACACCAACATGTACTTCTCCGGTCTGCGATACCCCGGCAGCACGTTCGGCGTGGCCCGGCACGACGAGGTTCCGCTGACCAGGCAGGCCTGCTAACGTCCCTGGCAGTCGCCCGGGTCCGCATCGGCCCGGGCACCACGTTGTGTACCGCCCGGTGTCGGGGGCGGCGGCAGGGGCGCGTGTCCCGTCCCACCGCAGTCCTGGATGTCCCCTGGCGGGCCACGGGTCGCACCCGAAGCAGCATCAGGCGCCGGCGACCCCGGGTGGCCCCTCCCGCCGGGCGGCGACGAAGGACATCCATGTCTGCTGCCGCCTCCGGCTACCGCTCCCTGCTGCGCGCGCCCGGCGCCGCCGCCTTCTTCCTTGCCGCCACCACCGGCCGTGTCGGCATCGCCATGACGGGCCTCGGCCTGGTGTGGCTGCTGCACGCCCGCACCGGCTCGTACGCCACGGCCGGCCTCGCCGCCGCGGTCTTCGCCCTGGCCGAGGCGGTTGTCGGCCCGCAGCTCGCCCGTCTGGTCGACCGGTTCGGCCAGACCCGTGTGCTCCCGCTGTACCTCGTCGCCCACGGCGCCGCCGTCGTGGGCGTGCTCGTGTCGACGACGCCCGCCGTGGCCGTCGTCGCCGCGGGCTGTGCGGGTGCGGCCGTCCCCCAGCTCGGCGCCCTGTCCGCCGCCCGCTGGGCGCACCTGCTGCGCGGCGACGCCGACGACCTGCCCAGCGCGTTCTCGCTGGAGTCGCTGGCCAACGCCACCAGCTTTCTGCTCGGGCCGGTGCTGGTCACCGCGCTAGGCGCGGCGGGCCGCACGACGGCGGCCAGCCTGCTGGCGGCGGGGCTGATCCTCGCCGGCGGCACGGCCCTGGCCCTGCAGCGCCGCACCGCACCTCCGCCGCGGCGGGGCGCCGGGCGGTTCCGCGGCGAACGGCCCGCCCTGCTGGCGCCGGCGTTCCTGATCCTGGCGCTGCTGAACCTGGCCATCGGCCTGTACTTCGGCACGATGGGGGTGGCGGTCGCCGCCTTCGCCGTCGGCCACGGGATACCCGGGGCGGCGACGCCGCTCATCGCCGCCGGGAGCGTGGCCGGCCTCCTGTCGGGCTGGCTCTACGGCCTGCGCCGCCGCCGCACGCCGGCCCGCCTCCAGCTCGTGCTGGCCACCGGGTGGCTGACGGCGACCGCCGCGCTGCTGCCGCTCGCGCCGTCCGCCGTCTGGCTGGGCGTCGCCCTGGTGCTCACGGAGGCCGCCGTGCCGCCGACCCTGGTGCTGCTCACCGTGCTGACGGAGCGCTCGGTCCGCCCATCTGTCCTCACGCAGGCGTTCACCTGGAACAACTCCGCCAGCGCGGCCGGATCAGCGCTGGCGGCGTCGCTCGCGGGCCGGGCCGCCGACACCTGGGGCGCGTCGGCCGCGCTCGCGCAGGCACCGGCGGCGGGCCTGCTGCTCGTGGCCCTCGCCCTGGTCCTGCTCCGCGCGCCGCGCCGCCGACCGGTGCAGCCATGACCGGCGGCCGCGACGGGTCAGCCCGCCACGTACCGCGCCATCTTGTCGAGGCACGCCTCCAGCCCCTGCCGCGACATGTCGCGGGCCGCGGTGCTGGTGTACCCGTGCTCGACCATGTGGATGCGGCTGCGCCCGTCGCCCAGGCCGGTGATCTCGACCTCGTGGTGCCCCTCGGCAGGCACGTCGTCCATCGGCGGGGCCTGCGGCACGCCGTCGGCGTCGCTGAACCGGAACGTGTACTCGATGCGCCGCACCGGCTCGACGACCGTGAAGTCCCAGGTGGACCACGTATCCCCGCCGCCGTACTCGGCGGGGGCACGCATCGCGAGCAGCGCGCGGCCGCCCACCCGGAGGTCGACCTCGGCGGCGGGGCAGGTGAACGGGCCGGGCCCCCACCAGGCGCGCAGGCCGTCAGGGGTGCTCCATGCGGCCCAGGCCGCCTCGACGGGTCCGTCGAGGTCGCGGGTCACGTCGACGTCGAAGGTGTCGGTCATGATGCCTCCAGGTCTGCTCGGGCAAGGCGTGCTCGGGCGGAGTGTGCTCGGGCGAGATGTGCCCGGGCGGACCGCGCGACGCACGATCCCGTCAGTATCGACCGGACCGGGGCCGCAGGCTCATCGGAACCCGTGCCCCTCTTCGCCGTCCGATTGAACCGGTACGCCCTTTCACCCGTAGTAGGGGCAGAGGCCGATATCCGGTCGGCCTGCGAACGAGAGGGGCGGAGCGTGCGCACTGGGGCAAAGGTAGGCATCGGCGTCGGAGCGGCCGTGGTCGTGATCGGCGGGGCGGCGGCGGTCTTCGGACCGGGCCTGTACGCGGACTGGGCCAACGAGGCCGCCGCGGACGCGCCGAGCCTGGCGGCGTCGGCGGCACCGCTGCCCGACGCCGAGGCGGCGGCCGGGACCTGGACCGTGACGGACGGGTCGTTCGCCGGCTACCGCGTCGAGGAGGTGCTGCAGGGCGAGGACGTGACCGTGACCGGGCGCACCGAGGACGTCACCGGGTCGGTGACCGTCGCGGACGGCGCGATCACCGCCGCCGACATCGAGGTGGACATCGCGAGCGTCGCCACCGACGAGGCCAACCGCGACGGGTACTTCCGCGACACCGCGATGGAGGTGGGCCAGTTCCCGACCGCGACGTTCGTGCTGACCGAGCCGGCGCCCATCGAGGAGGGCGCCACGTCGGTGGAGCTGACCGGCGACCTCACCGTGCACGGCGTCACGCAGCCGGCCACGGTCGACGCCGAGGTCGCGGGTGACGCGACCAGCGGTGACCCGGTGCAGGTGGTGGGCAGCGTGCCGATCACGTTCGAGGACTTCGGCGTCGAGGCGCCGGACCTGGGGTTCGTGACGGTGGAGGATGAGGGCAGCATCGAGTTCTCGCTGCAGCTGGCCCCTGGCCAGTGATGCGGTAACGACCGGACCGGGTAGCCGACACACACGGAAGGAGCCGCTCGTGGGTGCCGAGGACGAGCTCCTCGAGGCGGTGCACGACACGCACGCCGACGCGCTGTACCGGTACGTCGTGCGCCGCACGGGCGACGAGGAGGAGGCGCGCGACGTGGTGCAGGAGACCCTGCTGCGCGCGTGGCGCCACCCCGAGGTGCTGGAACGCTCGGAGGACTCCGTGCGCGCCTGGCTGTTCACGGTGGCGCGGAACCTCTCCGTCGACCACCTCCGCAGCGCCCGCCGCACCCGCGAGCGCTCCACCGGGCACCTGCCCGACCGCGAGGAGCGCGACACCACGCAGTCCGTGCTGGACTCGTGGCTGGTGGCCGACGCGCTGCTGTCGCTCTCGCCGTCGCACCGGGCGGTGGTGGTCGGCGCGTACTACGGGGGCCGCTCGGTGGCCGAGCTCTCGACCGAGCTGGGTGTCCCCGCCGGGACGGTCAAGTCGCGGCTGCACTACGGGCTGCGCGCGCTGCGCCTGGCGCTGCAGGAGAAAGGAGTCACGGCATGATCCCCGCGGCAGAGTCAGGGGGTGGCGGCGACCGCTACGCCGAGTGGGACGCGGCCTACGTGCTCGGCGCCCTGAGCCCGAGCGACCGGCGCACCTACGAGCGGCACCTGGCCGAGTGCGCCGCGTGCCGCGCGGCGGTGGCGGAGCTCGCGGGCCTGCCGGGCCTGCTCGGCACCATCAGCCCGGCGCACGCGGAGGCGCTCGTCGCCGAGGCACCCGGGCCGGCCGGGCTGCCCGACGGCGGAGCGCCGCCCGGCGAGCCCGCCCCCGGGCGGCCGGCGGACGTCGTCCCGCTCACGGGCCTCGCCCGCGCCGCCCGCCGGTCCCGGTTCCGGCGGCGGGCGCTGGGTGCCGTGGCCGCGAGCGCCCTCGTGGTCGCCGGGGCGGTGGGCGGTTCGGTGCTCACCGCGGGCGGCCTGTTCGGCACGCCGGACGGCGGGGTGCCCGACGCCGGGGGCACCGCCCCGCCGTCGGCCACCGCCGCCGCGGCCCGGACCATCGAGCTGCGGCCCGTGGCCGGTGCGGACATGCGCGCCGAGGTGGTGGCGACGCCCACCGCCTGGGGCACCCAGTTCCGGTGGAGCTGCCACTACCCGCCGGATCCCGGGGAGCAGCCGCCCGAGGGCGTCTACGTGCCGCCGGAGCCGATCCGGTACGAGCTGGTGCTGGTCGGGCGGGACGGGGCGCGGACGGTCGCGGCGACGTGGTCGTGGTCGGGCGGCCAGACGACGGGCCTCGACGCGTCGACGGCGGTGTCGCTCACCGACATGGACCGCATCGAGATCACGCTGGACGGGCACGAGGAGGCGCTGGCGTCGGCCACGCTCTGACGCCCAGCCCCCCGCTGAGGCGGCGCCTTGGCCCGGAACCGACTGTAGCACGCCATGCTACAGTCGTGGGTGTGACAGAGCAGATCAGCCAGCGAGAGCTGCGCAACGACAGCGGGCGCATCATGCGCGCCTTGGATGAGGGCCACACCTTCATCGTGAGCCGCAACGGGCACCCCGTCGGTGAGCTGCGCCCGCTGCGGCGCCAGCGTTTTGTCACCGCCCAGGCTGCGGTGGAGATGTTCCGTCACGCACCAAAGCTCGACTGGAGCTCCATCCGGGACGACATCGACGAGTACGTGGACCAGGACATCGAGCCTCGTGGCTGAGCGCCTGCCTCAGGGACTCCTCGACACCTCGGTGGTGATCGACCTGGAGAACATCCCGGCCGCCGATCTACCCGTCGAGATAGCAATCTGCGCCATCACGCTGGCGGAGCTCGCCGCGGCGCCCGCGGCCACGACCGACGCGACCGAGCGGGCTCGCCGCCAGGATCGGCTCCAGAGAACCGAAGCCGCGTTCGACCCCATCCCGTTCGACATCGAAGCCGCCCGCAGCTACGCCAGGGTCTACGCAGCAGTCGTCGCTCAGGGGCGCAAGCCCCGCCGCCGCCTCGCCGACCTGCTCATCGCCTCTGTCGCGCTCACCGAGGGCCTTCCGGTGATCACGCGCAACCCGGACGACTTCATCGGGCTCGAGAAGCTCGTCGACGTCGCAACCGTCTGAGACCGGGCGAAGGCCGCGTCAGGCCCGGGTGACGCCGTCGCGGCACCAGGGCCTGACAACGCGGCCGGCCTCAGCCCCAGATGGCGTCCGCCCACTCCGGGTGGTCCACGAACGGGTTGCGGTTGTGCTGGAACTGCTCGTAGATCACGTCGTTCCGGTTGGCCTCGAACGAGGACACCGGGTCGGCGTCGTTCCACTCCAGCAGGGTGGAGAGCTTGCCGTGGTACGGGGCCGAGCCGTTGTTCACGGTGTCGTTGGGCTCCAGGTCGGCGAAGCTGTCCTCGCCCTCCCAGCGCACGGCCATGTAGAGGATCATGCGCGCGACGTCGCCCTTGACGTCGTCGCGGGGCTCGAACGAGTCCGAGTCGGTGTAGTTGCCGGGCGCGCCGCTCACCGCGCTGCCGCCCTCGTCGAAGTCCTTGTTGCCGCGGATGCCGTTGACCTGGACGTCCGCCGGGCGCAGGTGGTGCAGGTCGGTACCCGGGCCGGTGGACGTGCCGAAGTCGCCGTGCGACTTGGCCCAGACGTGCTCCCGGTTCCAGTCCCCGACGTCGCCGCCGTTGAGGCTCTTGGCCCGCGACTCACCGGTGTACAGGAGGATCACGTTGTTCGGGTTGGCCGGGTCCTCGTCGGTGGCCATCAGGCCGTCCCACACCTGGCTGTACGACACGGCGTCGGCGTCGCTGATGATGTCGTTCAGCTCGGCCTTGAGCGCCTCGCCCGTCAGGCCCTCGGCGCTGTCGTAGTAGCCGGCGGGGACGTCGGCGACGGCCTGCGCCCCGGCGTCCGACGTCGCGGCGTCCGCCGTCGTCGTACCGGCCGTCGCGACCGCGCCCGGCGCCACCAGCACCCCGGCCGCGACGGCGAGCGCCGACAGCCCGCTCCCCCAGACCCGGCCCAGACCCCGTGCCCGTACGAGACGTGTGCGCATCGTCGACCTCCGTGTGCGACGGCCCGCGACCCCCTGCGGGCCACGGTGCCTCGCTCACCCTGACACGGCACGACCCTGACCTGAGGTGACATCAGTAAACTTTGGGTGAAATCTACCGACAAGCCACCCTTTCATCCGATCGCGGACCAGGCACTTGCTGCCAGAACCCGTCGGATCCTGGCAGCAGGTGCATGGTCGTCGCGCACGGTCGTCGGGTCCGGTCAGCCGGCGACGACCGCCACGTTGGCGCGGCCGCCGTCGACGTCGAGTGTCGCGCCGTGGACGAAGGCCGCGTCGTCCGAGGCGAGGTAGACCACCGCCGCGCCGATCGCGTCCGGGTGGCCCGGGCCGCCCGCGGGCGTGCCGGAGGTCATCGCGCCCGCGAAGTCGGCGGCGGGGTCGAGCTCCGGCGGCCGGATGACGCCCGGCGAGACGGCGTTGACGCGCACGCCCTGCGGGCCGAACTCGGCGGCCCACGAGCGGGTCAGCGACTCCAGCGCGCTCTTGGTCGAGGCGTACAGGCCGCCGAGCGGCGTGGCGAGCCGGGCCACCCAGGAGCCGAGGTTGATGATCACGCCGCCGCCGTCGGCGACCATGCGCGGCGCCACCACCTGGGTGAGGAAGTAGGGCGCCTTGACGTTCACGGCGTAGTAGCGGTCGAAGGTCGCGGAGTCGGTGCCGGCCAGGTGCACGGTGGGCGCGTAGATGCCCGCGTTGTTCACCAGGATGTCGAGCCGCCCGCCGAGCACCTCGGTGGCCGCGCCGGCCAGGCCGTGGCTCGCCTCCGGGCTGCCGTCGAGGTCGGCCGCGACGAAGTCGGCCGTGCCGCCCCGCTCACGGATCCCGGCCACGACCTCCTCACCCCGCTCCACGCTGCGCCCGGAGACGACGACGTGCGCGCCCTGCGCGGCGAGCGCCTCGGCGATCGCCCGTCCGATGTTGCTGGTGGACCCGGTCACGAGGGCGGTCCGGCCCTGCAGTCGCTGTGTCATGCCCTCGACGCTAGGAACCCATTTTTGGACTGGCAAGTCCAGAAGATCGGCCGTACCGTCGGGGCCGTGAAGCTCACCCCGAAGGGCCAGGCGACCCGGCAGCGCATCCTCGACGGAGCCGCGGAGTACCTGCGCGGCACCGAGCCGGGCGCCGTCACGCTGGACGACGTGCTGGCGATCACGCGGACCAGCAAGGGGCAGATGTTCCACTACTTCCCCGGCGGCAAGGAGGAGCTGCTGCTCGCCGTGGCCCGCGAGGAGGCCGACCGGGTGCTGATCGACCAGGAGCCGCACCTGAGCAGCCTCGACACCTGGGAGTCGTGGACGGCGTGGCGGGACTCCGTCGTCGCACGGTACCGCGCGCAGGGCCGCAGCTGCCCGCTCGCCGCGCTCATGGACCAGGTGTCCAGCACACCGGGCGCGGCCGAGGTGGTCTCGGAGCTGCTCCGGCAGTGGCGTACGCGGATCGAGGCCGGCGTGGTCGCCATGCAGGACGCCGGCCGGATCACCGCCGACCTGGACGCCGCCCAGGTGGCCTCGGCCTTCGTGGCCGGCATCCAGGGCGGCGTCCAGGTGCTGCGCGCGACGGGCAGCACGGACCAGCTCGAGGCGGTGCTGGACCTGCTGATCGACTACCTGCGCAAGGCGACCACTACTTGATCGCACCCATCGACAGCCCGCGCACGAGCTGCTTCTGCGCCACCCAGCCCGCGATGATCACGGGCAGCGACGCCAGCAGCGCCGCCGCGCACAGCCGGGCCAGGAACAGGCCCTCGCTCGTCATGGTCGACACGATGAGCACCGGCACCGTCGCCGCCCGCGAGGCGGTGAGGTTGAGCGCGAAGAAGAACTCGTTCCAGGAGAAGATCACGCAGATCAGCGCGGTCGCCGCGATGCCGGGCGCCACCATCGGGATGAGCACGGACCGCAGGGTCCGCATCAGCCCGGCGCCGTCGACTGACGCCGCCTCCAGCACCTCCCCCGGCACCTCCAGGAAGAACGACCGCATCATCCACACCGCGATCGGCAGGTTCATCGCCGTGTACAGGACCACCAGGGTCCAGATGTTGTCGAGCACCTTGAGCTGCCCGGCCACCACGTAGATCGGCACGATCACGGCCACGACCGGCAGCATCTTGGTGGAGATGAAGAAGAACAGCACGTCGCTGACCTTCTCCACCGGCCGGATCGACAGCGCGTACGCCGCCGGGATGCCGAGCAGCAGCACCAGCACCGTCGAGACGCCGGTCGCGATGGCCGAGTTGGCCACGTAGACCCCGGACCCGCCCTCGATCACGGCCCGGAACTGGTCGAGCGTGGGCGTGAAGAACCAGGTGGGCGGGTCGGACGCCGCCTGGTTCTCCTGCTTGAACGCCGTGGCCGCCATCCAGGCGACCGGGAAGAAGAAGGCGAGCGCCAGCAACCAGGTCAGCGTGGTCAGCACGCCACCGGTGGTTCGACGGCGGTACGCGCGCGTCACGTCGGACATGCTCACTCCTTGACCTCGAAGCTGCGGAAGATGAGGCGCAGCGCGGCGGAGGCCACGATGATCGTGGCGATCACGACGACGACGCCCATGGCGGCGGCCTGCCCGATGTCGAACCCGAGGAACGCGCGCTGGTAGATGTAGAACGGCAGGTTGGCGCTGGCGGTACCGGGGCCGCCCGCCGTCATGAGGTAGATCTGGTCGAACGTGTTGACCACGTAGATGACGCCGAGCAGCACGCCCAGCTCGATGTACCGCCGCAGGTGCGGCAGCGTGATCGAGCGGAAGGTGCGCCACGGGCCGGCGCCGTCCACGGACGCCGCCTCCAGCACGTCCTTCGCCTGGGCCTGGAGCCCGGCGAGCACGAGCAGCATCATGAACGGCGTCCACTGCCAGACCAGCGCCATGAGGATCGCGATGATCGGGTAGGTCGAGGTCCAGTCGACGGCCTCGATGCCGAACAGCCCGAGCGTCCAGTTCAGCAGGCCGTACGTGGGGTTGAGCAGCGCGACGGACCACAGCACCGACGTCGCCACCGGCATCACCAGGAACGGGGTGATGAGCATGGTGCGCGCCACGCCCCGGCCGAGGAAGGGCCGGTCCAGCAGCAGCGCCAGCACGATCCCGAGCACCATCGCCACGAGCACGCAGCCCAGCGTGATGACCACCGAGTTCAGCGCCGTCTGGCGGAACGTCGAGTCCTGCGCGATGTCCACGTAGTTCGACAGACCCACGAAGAGGTCCTCGCCCGGCCGCAGCAGGTTCTGCGAGCGCAGGGAGTACCAGATCGTCACCAGGAACGGGAGCTGCGTGACGATGACGGTGAAGATCAGCGCGGGCAGGAGCGGGCCGCGGCGGCGCCACCCCTCGGCCTTGCTGATCGAACGCTCGGACGCCGACGCCCGGGCTGCCCGGCGCGAGCTCTCCAGCCGGTCGATGGTCGAGGTGCTCATTTCCCCTCCTGGGCCCGGTAGGTCTCCGCCACGGTCTCGGCGTAGCGCTGCGACTGTGCGATGGCCTCGTCCACGGTCACCTGGCCGGCGATCGCCGCGGACATCTGCTGGCCCACGCGGGTGCCGAGGTCCTGGAACTCGGGGATGCCGACGAACTGGATGCCCGGGTAGGGCACCGGGTGGGTCATCGCGGCCTCCTGGGTGGCCCCGCCCATCGACTCCAGGGTGGCGTCGGCGTAGGCCTCGGAGACCTCGGCGTACTCGGGGATCTCGTAGGTGGACAGGCGGCTGCCCGGGGGCACCCGCTCCCAGCCGATCGTGTCGCCGACCAGCCGGATGTACTCCTTGTTCGTCATCCAGGACACGAAGTCCCAGGCGGCGTCCTTGTGCTCGCTGGTCGACGGGATGGCGAGCGACCAGCTGTAGAGCCAGCCGGCCGACTCGGTGTCCGCGACCGGCGCGGGCGCGTAGCCGACCTTGCCCGCCACCGTGGAGGACGACGGGTCCTCGACGGACGAGACCATCGACGTGGCGTCGTACCACATGGCCGACTGGCCCTGGGCGAACCGGGTGAGGCAGTCGCCGAAGCCGGAGGTCGCCGCGCCAGGCTGACCGGATGTCTGCACGGTGTCGACGTAGGTCTCGATGGCCTCGCGGCTCTCGGGCGAGTCGAGGGTCGCGTTCCAGTCCTCGTCGAACCAGCCGCCGCCGAACGTGTTGATCGCGGTGCTCATCGGCGCCATGACCTCGCCCCAGCCGGCCAGGCCGCGCAGGCAGATGCCCGAGAAGTCCTCGGCCGGGTCGTTCAGCTCGGCAGCGAGGTCGCGCACCTCGTCCCACGTCGGGTGCGCGGGCATCTCCAGCCCCGCCTCCTCGAACAGGTCGGCGCGGTAGGCCAGGAACGACGACTCGCCGTAGAACGGCACCGAGTACATGTCGCCGTCGCGCGAGAGCGCCTCGCGGACGCTGGGGACGAAGTCCTCGGCGTCGTACCCCTCGGTGGCGTCGATGTACGGCTGGAGGTTCTCGATCCAGCCGTTCTCGGCCCACATGGGCGTCTCGTAGTTGGAGATCATGACGACGTCGAACTCGCCGCCGCCGGTCGCCACGGACGCCGTGATCTTGGCCCGGGCCTCGTTCTCCGGCAGCGACACGAACCGCACGTCCACGCCCGGGTGGGCGGCGCGGAACTCGTCCTGCAGCGAGATCGCGTCCTGCATCTGCGGGTTGGAGACGATCGCGACCACGATCTGCTCGCCGTCGTCGCCGCCCACGGCGCCGGCCCCGGCGCAGCCGGACAGGGCCAGCGCGGCGGCGGCCGTCGCGGCCGTCGCCGGCGCCCTCACCGAAGAACGCCGTGCCGAGCTACGCCGTGCTGACCTGCCCCGCGCCGAAACACTCCTTGGAGGTCGGAACATCCTCGTCCTCTCCTCGGCGCGGCCTCTCCGCCGCGCTCATCTGAGAATATGAAACCGCTCATCTGCATCCGCAGAGTAGTTGGGTATGCTCAGGTGAGCAAGGCCCCCCGCTCAGAAGTCGCTCTCGAATGGTTCCCGCTGCCGCCTGCGGGAGTGAGGACGCAGGTGCCCCAGAACGACACGAACCTCATGGTCGAGGTGAGTACGGACTACTACCTCGACGGCAAGTCCAAGGTCGACATCGCGCGCGACCGCGGCATCTCCCGCTTCCAGGTGGCGCGCCTGCTCGCGCAGGCCCGGGAACAGGGCGTGGTGCGCATCGAGATCACCGCGCCCCGGGCCGACGGCGAGCGCGGGGCGCGTCTCGCCGCCCGGCTCGGCGCGCGCGAGATCCTCGTCGCGCCCAGCGGTCCGGACCCCGTCGCCACCCGGGAGAACGTCGCGGTCGAGCTCGCCCGCGCCGTCCGGGAGCACATCGCCGAGGGCATGACCGTGGGCGTGTCGTGGTCGCGCACGGTCGAGGCCGCGGTGCGGCACATCGGGCAGCTCCCCCACTGCGACGTCGTCCAGCTCGTCGGGGCCCTGCCCGTCGAGGGCAGCGGCAACTCGCTGGGCCTCATCAGCACGTTCGCGCAGATGCCGGGCGTGCGCACCTGGCCCGTCTGGTCGCCGCTGCTCGTGGCCGACGCCGCGACGGCCGCGGGCCTGCGCCGGCAGCCCGAGATCGCCGACGCGCTGGCGCGAGCCGACCACCTGGACGTCGCCGTCGTCGCGATCGGCCACTGGTCGGAGCGCAGCTCCACCGTGTTCCCGCAGATCAGCACCGAGGAGCAGCAGGCCGCCACGGCGGCCGGCGCGATCGCCGAGTGCTCGGGCCGCCTGTTCGACGCCGCGGGCCGGCCCGTGCGGACCAGCCTCGACGAGCGCGTGGTGGGCGTGACCCTCGAACAGCTCGCCGCCACGCCCCGGGTCATCGCCATCGGCTACGGGTCCGCCGTCGCGCCCGGCCTGCTGGCCGCGGTGAACGGCGGCGTCGCCGACACCCTGGTGGTGGACGACGCCGCCGCGACCGCGCTGGAGACCCTCCTCCCCTGACGTGTCAGACGTACAGATCCCTCGGGTGACCTGTGCGTCTGACACGTCGGTCAGGAGCGGGCGACGAGTTCCTCGACCGTGGCGCGGGCGCCCTTCTGGTGCAGGGAGCCCAGCGCCGCGAGGTACGCGGCGGTGAACCGCTCGTCGTCGACGAGGTCGCCGAACACCTCGCGGTCGCGCAGGAACGCGAGCGGGTCCTCCGCCTGCGCCAGGGCGGCCCGGTGCAGCCGGTCGGCGAGGCGGTCGACGATCTCGATGGGCTCGCCCGCCTCGTCCACCCCCTCGTCGTACCTGGCCCAGGAGGCCACGACCAGCGCCGCGTGCTCGATCGGCCCGCCGTGCTCCAGGTGGTACCGGACCACGGGCAGCAGCCACTTGGGGATGCGGTCCGACGACTCGGCGCACAGCCGCGCGAGGGTGTCGGCCACGTGCGGGTTCGCGAACCGCTCGATCAGCGTCTGCTTGTAGGCGTCCAGGTCGATGCCCGGCACCAGCGCCAGCGTGGGCGTGCCCTCGCGGTCCATGTAGCCGAGCAGGAACCGGGCGAACACGTCCTGGCCGGCCACCTCGTGCGCGTACCGGTGCCCGGCGAGGTAGCCGACGTAGCAGAGGGCCTGGTGGCCGGCGTTGAGCAGGCGCAGCTTCATCAGCTCGTACGGTTCGACGTCGGCCACCACCTGCACGCCGGCGTCCTCGAACGGCGGCCGGCCGGTCGGGAAGGCGTCCTCCAGCACCCACTGCTCGAACGGCTCGGCCACCACGGGCCAGGCGTCGTCGACGCCGAACCGCTCGGCCACCATGGCGCGGTCGGTGTCCGTGGTCACCGGGGTGATGCGGTCGACCATGGAGCTCGGGAAGGCGACCTCCGCCTCGATCCAGGCCGCCAGGTCGGCGTCCTTCGCGCGGGCGAACGTGGTGAACGCGCGGCGCGCCACCTCGCCGTTGCCCTGGATGTTGTCGCAGCTCATCACGGTGAACGGTGGCACGCCCCGGTCGCGGCGGCGGCGCAGGGCCTCGGTGACCAGGCCGAACGTCGTCGCCGGGACGGCGCCGTCGGCCAGGTCGGCGGCGACCGCCGGGTCGGCCAGGTCGAACTCGCCGGTCACGTGGTGGATGTTGTACCCGCCCTCGGTGACGGTGAGCGAGACGATGCGGACCTCGGGCGAGGCCATCTTCTCCAGCACCGCCTCCGGGTCGTCGGGGGCCAGCAGGTACTCCTTGATCGACCCGATCACGCGCGCCTCCAGGCGCCCGTCCGGGTGCTTGAGCACCAGCGTGTAGAGGCCGTCCTGCGCGGCCAGCGCGTCGCGCATCCGGGCATCGCCCGGCAGCACTCCGACGCCGCAGACCGCCCAGTCCAGCGCCTTGCCCTCGGCCATCAGCCGGTCGAGGTACATCGCCTGGTGCGCGCGATGGAAGCCGCCCACCCCGAGATGGACGATCCTGGTGGTGAGTCGGGACCGGTCATAGGTGGGCACCGTCAGCTCCGCGCCCTGCGGCGCGGACACC
Source organism: Promicromonospora sp. NPDC050262 (assembly GCF_040655935.1). Lineage (NCBI taxonomy): Bacteria > Bacillati > Actinomycetota > Actinomycetes > Micrococcales > Promicromonosporaceae > Promicromonospora > Promicromonospora sp. NPDC050262. The sequence continues at coordinate 122,631 of NZ_JBFAKX010000008.1, forward strand.
ACCAGGCTGCCCACGGTCTCCTCGTCGAGTGCCGTCATCGTGCTCCTCCGCCGCCCTTCGACTCCGTTGAACAGCCGCCAGGCTAACAGATGAGCACGATGACAATCACAGATGAGCGTGCAGGGTCAGGGAAGGGCGACCGGGAACGGCTCCGCGAAGTCGGCGGACCGGCTCACCGCGCTCCACCGCTGGTCCGACTCCAGGAGCCGGCGGTCCTGCGCCACGGACATCTCGGTGGCGTTCACACCGAGCGGCAGGTTGTCGGGCAGGTCGTCGCGCGAGGCCAGCGCGACGAGGATCTGGGCGGCCCGGGCCGGGTCGCCCGCCGCACCCGCGCCGGCCTGGCGCATGCGGGCGTTCATGGCGCCCACGGTGGACTCGTACCCGGCGGGGGCGTCGTGCACGGTCATGGACGCACCGGCCCAGTCGGTGCGGAACCCGCTCGGCTCGACGACGAGCACCTTGACGCCGAACGGCGCCGTCTCGGCGCGGAGCACCCGGCTGAAGCCGTCGATGGCGAACTTCGCCGCCTGGTAGGACGCGATGCCCGGCGAGCCGCCGACCCGGCCGCCCACCGACGAGAACTGGATCACGAGGCCACCGCCCTGCTGCCGCAGCAGGGGGATCGCCGCCTTGGACACGTTGTAGACGCCCCAGAAGTTGGTCTCGAACTGGGTGCGGACGTCGGCGTCGTCCGCCGTCTCGATCGGGGCCACGTTGGCGTAGCCCGCGTTGTTGACGATGACGTCGACGCGCCCGAACCGTGCGGCGGCCTCGGCCAGCGCGGTGCGGGCGCCGTCCTGGTCGGTCACGTCGAGGCGGAGCGGGAGGATCCGCTCGCCGTACTCCGCGACGAGGTCGTCGAGCTGTTCGGGGCGGCGCGCGGTGGCGGCGACCTGGTCGCCGGCGGCGAGCGCGGCGAGGACGAGGGAACGGCCGAAGCCGCGGGACGAACCGGTGATGAACCATGTCTTCTGCATGTCGTTAATAAAACACCGTTGCTCTAACTTACGCAACCCCGTTGCGCTAAGATGTGACCATGACGACTCCCGACTTCCAGCGCGCCCGCTCCCCCGAGGCCAAGCTGCTGCGCGAGGCCGCCATCCTGGACGCCGCCCGCCGGCTGGGCTCCGAGCGCGGCATCCGGGAGGTGACGCTCACCGACATCGCCTCCGCCGTGGACATGCACAAGTCCGCGATGCTGCGGTACTTCGAGACGCGCGAGGAGATCTTCCTGCGGCTCACCGCCGAGGGCTGGCAGGACTGGGCGCCGGCCCTCGCCGCCCGGGTGCGCGCCGTCGCGCGGCCCGACGCCGACGCCGACGCCGATGCCGTCGACATCGCCCACGCCGTCGCCGACGCGTTCGCCTCGACCCTGGCGGAGCGCGGGACGTTCTGCGACCTGCTCGCGCAGACGCCGCTGAACCTCGAACGGAACGTGTCGGTCGAGAAGGTGCGGGAGTTCAAGCTGACCACGCGCGACGGCCTGGGCCAGATCGTCCCGGCGGTCCGCGCCGCGCTGCCGGTCCTCACCGAGCAGGACGGCGTCGACCTGGTCGCGGCGGCCACCTCGATGGCGGGCACCTTCCACCAGATCGCCACGCCGGGCCCGGAGGTCGCCGCGCTCTACCGCTCCGACCCGCGGCTCTCGCACGCCCTGGTGGAGGTCGAGCCGCGCCTGGCCCGGATCCTCGGGGCGATGCTGCGGGGGATGCTCGGGCAGGCCGGGCGGTAGGGCCAGGGGCGGGTCAGCCCCGCACCGCCCGGTCGTACCGCCGGGACAGCACCTCCAGGTGGTCCACGAGGCCCTGCGGTCCGGTCACCGTGAAGTCGAGGCCGAGCATGCCGATCCACACGGCCACCGTCTCGATGCTGTCCCCGCCGGTGACCAGCAGGCAGGACGTGTCGTCCCGCGGCTCCACGGTGCCGACGGCCGGGTTGATGCGGTCGAGCACCTCGTGCGCCGGGGCGTGCACGACGATCCGGGTGTGCACCGCCCAGCCCGTCCGGGCCACCTCGCGCACCACGAACTCGGTCAGGTCGAACGGCGGCTCCACGGGCGTGAAGCGGCGTCCGCCGGGCCTGCGCAGCTCCAGCCAGTCCACCCGGAAGGGCTCCCAGCGCCCCGAGCCGACATCCCGCCCCACGAGGTACCAGCGGCGCTGCCACGCCACGAGCCGGACCGGCTCCACCTCCCGCGGCTCCTCGCGGAACCAGAACCGCAGCCCCTGGTGGTCGCGGATCGCCGCGGCCAGCTCGGTGAGCAGCGCCGGGTCGACGACGGGGTCCTCGACGTTGCTGTCGGTGTTCACCGGCCCGGCGTCCGTCGCGTCGCGCAGCGCGGCGACCTGACTCCGCAGCCGGTCCGGCAGCACCTGCTCCAGCTTGCCCAGCGCGCGGGCGCTGGACTCCTCGATGCCCGCCACGGTGTTGGCGGCCCGCAGCCCGACCGCGATGGCGACCGCCTCCTCGTCGTCGAGCACGAGCGGGGGCAGCTTGCCGCCCACCCCCAGCCGGTAGCGGCCGCCGGGGCCGCGCACCGAGTCCACCGGGTAGCCCAGGTCGCGCAGGCGCGCGACGTCGTTGCGCACCGTGCGGTCGGTGACGTCGAGCCGCGCCGCGAGCTCGGGCCCCGTCCACTCGGCACGCGACTGGAGCAGGCCCAGGAGGGCGAGCAGCCGCCCCGCCGTCGTCGTCATCGTGGCTCCTCACCGGCATCAGAAAAAAGATCGGGACCCGTTCAGAATAGAGGAAAGAACTGTTCCTGAACCCCTCGTAGTGTCGGAGACATGAACACCAACGACACCAGCATCCGCCCCTTCCGCATCGACATCCCCCAGGCCGACCTCGACGACCTGAACGACCGCCTCGCCCGCACCCGCTTCGCCCCGGCCGCGCCGGGCGACTCCTGGGACTACGGCACGCCGGAGTCCTACCTGCGCGAGTCGGTCGAGCAGTGGCGCACCTCCTTCGACTGGCGCGCGGTCGAGGAGCGCGTCAACGCGTTCCCGCAGTTCCTGACCGAGATCGACGGCCAGACCGTCCACTTCCTGCACGTCCGCTCGGCCGAGCCGGGTGCGCGGGCGCTGCTCCTGACCCACACCTACCCGGGCTCGGTGCTCGACTTCCTCGACATGATCGGCCCGCTCACCGACCCCGTCGCGCACGGCGGCCGCGCCGAGGACGCCTTCGACGTCGTCGTCCCGTCGATCCCCGGCTTCGGCTTCAGCACCCCGCTGAGCGAGCCGGCCGACGGCGGGACCTGGACCATGGCCCGCGTCGCCCGCACCTGGGACACCCTGATGCGCCGGCTCGGCTACGAGTCCTACGGCACCCACGGCAGCGACGCCGGCGCCATGATCGGCCGCGAGCTGGCGGTGCTCGACCCCGAGGGCTTCCAGGGCGCGCACCTGCTCCAGCTCTTCTCGTTCCCGTCGGGCGCCGACGGCGAGATGGACGGGTTCGGCCCCAAGGAGTTCGCGGCCCTGGAGCACCTGCAGTGGTTCCAGAGCGTGGGCGCGTACAACACGATGAACGGCTCCCGCCCGCAGACCGTCTCCGCGGCGCTCAGCGACTCGCCGGTCGGGCAGCTCGCCTACAACGAGCTGTTCGAGAGCTTCGGCAACGGCACCAGCCTGGTCTCCCGCGAGCAGGTCCTGGCGCAGGTCAGCCTGTACTGGCTCACCAACACGTCGGCCACCTCGACGCGCTACCACTACACGGAGGCGCGGTCCGGCGCGGAGCCGGTGGTGAGCCAGGGCCGGATCGGCGTGGCCGTCTTCGCCGACGACTTCAAGACCATCCGGGCCTTCGCCGAGCGCGACAACGCCCGCATCGAGCACTGGGCCGAGTACCCGACGGGCGGCCACTACGCGGCGATGGAGGTCCCGGACCAGGTCGTCGCGGACATCCGCACCTTCTTCGCCCAGCCCTGACCCCGACCACCTCGTTGAGTGCTGGATTTTCGCCCTTCCCGAGGCTCGGGAAGGGCGAAAATCCAGCACTCAGCGCGTTGTCAGCGGGCGTGGGCCTCCCCGCCCGTGACGCCGTTCAGCTCGTTCGGGGTGACGCCGAGGTCGGCGGACCTCCAGACCTCGCCCGTCTCGACGTCGACCGCGTGGATCGAGTTCGTGGCCGGGTCGGTCACGTACACAGAGCCGTCCAGCGCGAGGATCGCGGGCCGCGGCTCCTGCCACTCGGCCGGCTCCTCCCACTCGTCGATCACCGGGATCGACGTCGTCAGCTCGCCCGACTCCGGGTCGATCACGTGCACCTGGCCGTCCGTGCCGAGCACGAGGGCCTCGCCCTCGTCGCCCCGCGCGAGCGACCGGAAGGTGTACGACGACGGCAGGTCGACCAGCTGGAGGTCGCCGGTCCGCGTGTCGATCAGCGAGACCTGTGTGGGCCGCTCCAGCTCGGCGTCCTTGTCGGTCTTGTAGTCGCCCAGCACGACCGGCGACTCCTCGGTCCCGGCCTGGTTGCCGATGCGGCCGTACGCGTCCGGGGACTCGACCTTGGTGATCTCGCCGTCCGCGTAGACCACAGCGCCGTCCTCGCAGCCGATGACGACGGCCTCGTCGGCGGCCACGGCCTCCCCGTGCACCCCGGGGCACTCGTCGGACGCCGCGATCTCCTTGTCGTCGCCGTCGAGCACCCGGATGCCGGTGCGTGCCTCCTCGGTGCCCTCGGAGACCACCAGGGTGTCGTCGGTCAGCTCGACGGCCACGCCGTGGTGGGCGGACGGCGTCGTGTACTCGCGAGCCGCCGCGTCGGCGTCGGCCACGTGCGCCGAGTCCAGCACGCGCACCAGGCCGGTGCCGTCGTCGAACAGGGCGGTGCGGCCCTCGTGGACCACGACGTGGCCGGGCTCGGATGCCTCGTAGGCGACGTCGGTGAGCCTCGGCTCGGCCGTCCAGAAGTGCGAGTGGTCGCCGTGGGCCTCGGCCCAGGAGCCCAGGTCGAGGGCCTGGAAGCCGCCGGTCGTGGAGACCATCAGGTGCCGTTCGTCGCCCGCCGCGTTGAGGCGGGTGAAGCCCTCCAGCTCGATCTCGCCCACGGGTTCGAGGCTCATCGCGTCCAGCACCAGGACGCCGCCGTCGTACGTGACCGCGACGCGGGGCGTGCGCGCCTGGGCCTCGGTGGCGTCGGGCGACTCGTGCTCCTCGTGCTCGCCGGCGCCGGCCGGCTCCGAGGCCGAGCCCGACGCCGCGCCCTCCGCGGCGCAGGCGCTGAGCAGGACGAGGGACAGTGCCGCGCCAAGGCCTGCGGCCGCGCGGGTGGGGTGATTTCTCATCATCGGTCGGGCGGCCTGGGCCGCCCGCTCCTTCCATCTAGAATGACAATCATTCTCGTTACCGAGGAGGAGTCAACCAGAAGTGAGAACGATTCTCAAACAGCATTCCGTGCTCGGACCAGCGACGACCCTGCCCGGAACACAGGAACCGGGCCCCACGCACTCGGCGGTCGCGGCCTAGGCCGCGACCAGCCGGGCAGACCGCCGCTCCGAGGCGACGCCGACAAGCCGGAGACTCCTACAGGCTCGAGTAGGCGAGGTAGAAGGCCGCCGCGACCAGCACCGTGCCTCCCGCGGCCAGGCCCACCGGCAGCGTGCCGCGGACCCGGCGCACGAGCAGCCCCACCAGGAGCGCGAGCCCGGCGACGCCGATCACCGTCCAGTAGACGGGGCTGGTCGTCTCCCGGACCACCGTCAGCCCGTACACCGACTCCCCCACCCCGATGCCCGCGAGCAGGGCGGTGCCGAGCGCCGCCCGGACGCCGGTGGCACGCAGCCAGGACGCGGCGACGCCCACGAACGGGCCGGCCACCACGCCCACCGCCGAGAACAGGAGCGGGTCGTACATGTAGCCCCGCACCTGGGACGCCACCGTGTACCCGAGCACGAGCAGCACGAAGCTCACCGCGCCGAGCACCGCGGCGGGCGCGGTGCGCAGCCGGGACCAGAAGACGAGCAGGGCCGTGAGCACCGTCCAGCCGCTGGCCGAGTTGGCGAACGACGCGAACGCGTCCGGCAGGAACCCCTGGGCGTACGACGTCAGCCCGCCCAGCACGAAGCTCAGGACCACGACGACCCCGGCGCGCGCCACCGGGTGGGACAGGCCCGCGCGGGCGGAGCGGGTCGGGGTGGTCGTGGTCCGGTCGGCTGCGCTCCGGGCGGTCGAGGTCATGGCCACGACGCTAGCGAGCAGAGCCGCCGCCGGCATCGGGCCCAGGGTGGACGCCGTCGTCGTCCCCAGGGTGGATGCCAGGGCGGACGACGGCGGCCGTGTGGCCGGTCGGCCAGCCGGTCAGGCGCGCGGTCGCCGCGCCGGCAGGAGCACCACCAGCACCACGACCAGCGCCAGCGCGACCAGCACCGTGGCACCGGTCAGAGCCGCGCTGACCTGCACGGCGACCTGCGCGGCCGCATCCGGACCGGCACCGGACCCCGCGGCGTCCGACCCGCCGCCGGCGTGCGCCGCGACCGCGACGAGGACGCCCAGGCCGAGCGCCATGCCGAGCTGGTGGGCGGTGTTGACGAGGCCGGACGCCGCCCCGGCGTCCTCGGGCGCGACCCCGGCGATGCCGGAGCTCGTCAGCGGCGCGAAGGCGAAGCCCTGACCGGCCCCGACGAGGAGCATCGGGAGGGCGACGGCGGTGAGGTAGGCGTCGTCCGGGCCGACGCGGCTCAGCCAGGCCAGGCCGGCGAGCGCGAGCGCCAGGCCACCGGCCAGCAGCACGGCGCCGGGGATCCTACGCAGCAGCCGCGGGACGGCCAGCGCCACGACGAAGTTGACCAGCGTCATCGGGAAGAACCCGAGGCCGGCCTGCAGCGGGCTGAGGCCGAGCACGTCCTGGAGGTACTGGGTGGTGAAGTAGAAGAACCCGATCATGGCGCCCAGGAAGAGCAGCCGGGCGGCGTAGGCACCGCTGCGCTCCCGGCTGCGGAAGAGCCGCAGGGGCATGATCGGGTGGGCCGTCCGTGCCTCGTGCAGCACCAGGACGGTCAGCAGCACCAGGCCCGCCGCGAGCGCGCCCAGGGTCACGGGCGAGGCCCAGCCGCGCTCGCCCGACTCGATGATCCCGAGCACGAGCGCGCCCGTGCCGAGGGTCGCGGCGGCCGCGCCGCCGGCGTCGAAGCGGCCGGGGCGCCGCTCGGTCTCGGCCAGGACCCGCCGGGCCACGACGATCATGACCACCGCGATCGGCACGTTGACGAGGAACGCCGCGCGCCACGAGACCCAGTCCGCGAGCGCCCCGCCGACCACCAGCCCGAGGCTGGCGCCGATCCCGGCGGTCGCGCTGTACCAGGCGACCGCGCGGGCCCGGGCGGGGCCCTCGAAGTGCGCGGTGATCAGAGCGAGGGAGGTGGGGGCGACGACGGCGGCGCCGACCCCCTGCAGGGCGCGCGCGGCGATCATCCACCAGCCGGTGGGGGCGAGCCCGATGAGCAGCGAGGCGGTGCCGAAGACCGCCAGCCCCGCGACGAGGAGGCGCCGTCGGCCCAGGAGGTCGCCGGCGCGGGCGCCGAGCAGGAGGAGGCCGCCGAACACGAGGGTGTAGGCGTCCTGCACCCAGGAGAGCGTGGCGGGGTCGAGGCCGAGGTCGGCGCGGATGCTCGGCAGGCCCGTGAAGATCACGGAGTTGTCGAGCAGGATCATGAAGTAGCTGATGAGGATGACGGCGAGGATCGCCGTGGTGCCGGTCGTCGTGGGGGTGCCCACGCGGGGTGCTGCCGTGGTGTGCATGCTGCCTCTCCTGGTGCGTCGCACCCAGCACACCGCGTGGCGCGCGCCCCGGGGAGTCCCGGTCGTTCCGGGTAACGCCAGTGCCTCCCACGGCGGCAGGGGTCGGCTTACCGTGGGGGCATGGGACAGATCGACCACCGCGCCGAGGTCCGCGAGTTCCTCAGCTCGCGGCGGGCCCGCCTCACGCCCGAGCAGGCCGGGCTGCCCGCCTACGGCGGCAACCGGCGGGTCAAGGGCCTGCGCCGCGAGGAGGTCGCGATGCTGGCCGGCGTCTCGGTCGACTACTACGTGCGGATGGAGCGCGGGAACCTGTCCGGCGCCTCGGACGGCGTGCTGGACGCCCTGGTCGGGGCGCTGCAGCTCGACGAGGCGGAGCGCGAGCACCTGTTCACGCTGGCCCGCTCGGCGGGCTCGGGCAAGGCCCGGCGGGGCCGGGCGCCGACGACGGTGCGCCCCGCCGTCCAGCAGGTGCTCGACGCGATCAGCGACGCGCCCGCGTGGGTGCGCAACGGGCGCCACGACATCGTCGCGATGAACCGCCTGGCTCGCGCCCTGTACGCGCCGGTCCTCGCCGACCCGCGCCGTCCGGCGAACACCGCGCGGTTCGTCTACCTGGACCCCGCCGCCCGGGACTTCTTCGTCGACTGGGAGCGGATCGCCAAGGACTCCGCCTCGTACCTTCGCCTGGAGGCGGGGCGCAACCCGCACGACCCGGCGCTGATCGAGCTCGTCGGCGAGCTCTCCACGCGGAGCGAGCTGTTCCGCCGGCGCTGGGCCTCGCACGACGTGCGCCTGCACCGCAGCGGGTTCAAGCGGCTGCGGCATCCCGTGGTGGGGCAGCTCGACCTGACCTTCGAGTCGATGGAGCTCCCGTCGGAGCCGGGGCTGGTGCTGAACGTCTACACCGCGCCGGCCGGCTCGCCGGCGGCGGACGGCCTGGCCCTGCTGGCCTCCTGGGCCGCGACGCAGGACGCCGCCGAGCTCACCGAGCAGCCGGGTGCCTCCGTGGAGGAGCTGCGGGGCTGAGCGTCCCGGCTGGCACCGCCGCTCGCCGCCGGTCGCCGTCAGTCGCCGGCGGGCGGCACGCTCGCTGAGTCGGCCGCGGCGTCGTCGGCGAGCAGGACCCGGCGCAGGAGGTCCGTCAGCGTCGCCAGCTCCTCCGTGCTGAGCACGGCCAGGTCGGCCGCCTCGCCGACGCGGGCGCCCTCGATCAGCTCGGCCGCGAGGCGCTCGCCCGGGGGTTCGAGCCGTACCTGCTGACGGCGGCGGTCCCCCGGGTCGCGGACCCGGCTGACCAGGCCCGCCGCCTCGAGCCGGTCGAGGTAACCGACCAGGTGACTGCGGTTGAGGCCGAGCCGGTCGGCGAGCTCGTGCTGGCTGAGCGGGCCGAGGTCGTGCAGCCCCGTGAGCACCGCGAAGTGCGGCAGCCGGAGCCCGTGCCGCGCGAGGTCCGCGACGAGCGCGCGGTGGCCGATGCGCGAGACATGCCCGGCGAGATAGGAGGGCAGGCCCAGCAGCGTCGGGGGTCGGCCCGCGGGTTGTTCCACGGGGCGACACTATCAGCCAGTCGTTACATGATGTAATGATGTCGCTATGACATCAATTCGTGAGGCGGCCCGCCAGGGCACCGCCGGACCGTTCGTCGCGCTGCTGCTGGCGGTGCTCTCGTTCTCCCTGCTGCAGACCATGGTCGTGCCGGCGCTGCCCGACCTGCAGCGAGAGCTCGACGTCTCGCCGACGACGACGGCGTGGCTGATCAGCTCGTTCCTGCTCACGTCGTCGGTGGGCACGGTGCTCATCGGCCGCCTGGGCGACATGTTCGGCAAGCGCCGCCTGCTGCTCGTGAGCCTGGCGATCCTCGCGGCCGGGACGCTGCTGGCCGCCCTCGCCGGTGCGCTGCCCGGGTCGATCGGCGTGCTCGTCGCCGCCCGAGCGGTGCAGGGGCTGGGCGCCGGGACGTTCCCGCTGGCGTTCGGGATCGTGCGCGAGACGTTCCCGCGGGACCGCGTGCCCGTGGCGATCGGCACCGTCAGCGCGATCTTCGGCATCGGCTTCGGGGTGGGCCTGGTGGTGCCCGGCCCGATCATCGACGCGCTCGGCTGGCCGTGGCTGTTCTGGGCCGCGCTCGTCGTGGTCGTCCTCGCCCTGGTCGCGGTCGCGGTGTTCGTCGCCCGCGACCTCCCGGGGCTCGGCGGCCGGGTCGACTGGGCCGGCGGCGGCGTGCTGACCGTCACGCTCACGGCCCTGCTGCTGGCGATCAGCCAGTCCCGCCTGTGGGCACCCGGCGTCGTCGTCGCCCTGGCCGCCGTGGCGGTCGCCGCGTTCGCCGGCTTCGTGGTGCTGGAGTCGCGCCTGAGCGCGCCGCTGGTCGACCTGCGCGTGCTGCGCCGCCGGACGCTCGTCACCGCGAACCTCACCGCCCTGATCATCGGCTTCGGCATGTACGGCGCGTTCACCCTGGTGCCGCAGCTCGTCCAGACCCCCGCGGAGGCGGGGTACGGGTTCGGCGCCACCGTGACCGAGTCGGGGCTCTACCTCCTGCCCATGGCCGTGACCATGCTCTTCGCCGGACCGCTCGCCGGGCGCCTGGGCCCGCGCATCGGGTTCACCGCGACGCTGGTCGCGGCCTGCGCCATCGGCGCGGTCGGCTTCGCGGCCTTCGCCGTGGGGCACCAGCACCCCTGGGCCGTCGCCACGGGAGCCGGCGTGCTGGGCGTCGGCATCGGCTTCGCCTTCTCGTCGCTCGCCAACGTGGTGGTCGGCGCCGTCGAACTGCACGAGACCGGGGAGGCCACGGGCGTGAACACCATCGTGCGGACCATCGGCGGCTCCCTCGGGGCGCAGGTCGCGACCGCCGTCGTCGGCGCGACGACGCTCGCGGGCACCGGGCTGCCCACCGCGGCCGGCTACACGACGGCGTTCGCCGTATCAGCCGTCGCGCTCGTGGCGGCGGCGCTCGTCGCGCTGGCCGGAGGCCGTGGACGGACAAGGTGACGCAAGATCTCCCGCCCCGCGGGCCAGACACCGAGCCCGCTCGCGCCGTTCACGTGCCCGGCCGGGCCGATCCCGACCGCCTCGGCTCCCCAGACCGCCGCCAGGCCCCGCACCCAGGTGGGGGACGCGTAGGGGTCGTCGTCCGAGACGACGACGGTGACCGGCACCGGCAGCCGGCGTCGGACCGCCCGGAACCCACCCGCCGTGGCACCGGCCGGGAACGCCGGCCCGGCCGGGTCGGGGACGGCCACGAGCAGCGCGCCGGCCACCTCGCCCGGCTCGCGCCCGTCCGGCCGGCGCCCGCCCGACCCGCGGCCGTCCCGTCGCGGGACCTCCGCCAGCCACGAGGCGACCGCGAGGCAGCCCAGGCTGTGCGCCAGGAGGACCACCGGCCCCTCGCCGTCCGCCACCACGCGGTCCAGTGCGTCGGCCCAGTCGCGGGCGTCGGGGGTGTCCCACGACGCCGGCCGGAACCTGGTCGCGGGCAGATCGCGCTCCCAGTGCGTCTGCCAGTGCTCGACGCCGGAGCCGCCGTACCCCGGCACGGTCACGTACCTCATCGGCCCGCCTCTGCCCGCTCGCGGGCCGCCGTCACGAACGCGTCGACCACGGGGTGAGGCTGTGCGTCCGCGAGCTCGGGCTGGAACGCGGTGCCCAGCCAGAACGCCTCCCCCGGCAGCTCGACCACGCGCGGTTCGCCCTCGGGGCTCGTCCCGGACAGCACCAGCCCGGCCTCGACCAGCGGCGCGGCGTCGGCGACCGTCAACCCGAAGGAGCAGTGGAAGCGCTCGAAGCTCCGTTCGCCGAGGGCCGCCGACGCCCGCGTGCCGGGCTGGGTGTCGACCTGGCCGCTGCGCCCTTTCAGCGAGCAGGCCAGCTCGGTGATCAGCGCGGACGACGCCGGACCGCCGGCCGCCCGACCGCCCCCACCACCGCCCGCGCTCTCCGCGTGCCGCGCCGCGAGCCCCGCCACGTTGCGCGCGAGCTCCAGCACCATGTGCTGGTAACCGCCGCACGTGCCGAGCAGCGGCACGCCGCCGATCCGGGCGGCCCGGATCGCATCGATCACGCGGTCCTCGTCGGCGTACGGCGACCCCGGGACTACCCAGACGCCGTCGAACGCCGCGGCCTCGTGGGGCACCAGGTCGGTGGTCGCCAGCCAGTGCAGGTCGACGTCGTCGTACCGGGCGGCGATCTGCGGGATCCGCTCGTGGGCCCGGACCGCCGTGGAGCGGTCGCCGACGAGAGCGATGCGTGCTGGACTCATGCACTCATGCTGGAGCCCGTCCGAGCATCACGTCCAACGATGATCGGCGATGCCGGGATCAGGATTGCTGATGCACGCGGGATACTGGGCCTCGTGGACACCCGTGCCCTGCTCAGCCTGGCCACCGTCGCCGAGACCGGCTCCTTCTCCAGCGCCGCGACCCGGCTGGGATTCACCCAGTCCGCCGTCTCGCAGCACGTCGCCGGGCTCGAGCGGGCGGCGGGCACGCCGCTGCTGACCCGGCGCCCCACCGTCACCCCAACCCCCGCCGGCCTGGAGTTCCTGCGGCACGCCCGGCAGATCCTGGCGCACGAGCAGGCCGCACGCGCCGCCGTCGGACGCGTGCTCGGACGCGACCAGGACGCGCCCGTCTCGGTGGCACTCACCCCGGCCACGGAGCACCTCGCACCGATGGGCGGCCGGCTCGCCGCCGTCACGGTGGACGACGCCGCAGGCGCGAGCGCCGCGCTCACCGCGGGCCGGGCCGACGTCGCCGTCGTCGACGGGATCGCCGCACCGGGCGACCCGCTGCCCGGATCCAGCCCGGAGCTGGAGGTCCGGGTCATGGCGGAGGCGCCGATCGCCGTGCTCCTCCCGGCCGACCACCCGTTGGCGGCACGCGAGCGCCTCGACCTGGCCGCACTCGTCGACGCCCGCTGGCTCGACACGGTCGGCACCACCTGCTCGACGGCGGAGCTGGCGTCCGCGGCCCGGCTCCCGCTGCGCCGGGGCGCCGCCTACTCCGGCGCCTCGGCGCACACCGTCGCGGCGCTCGTCCGCGCCGGCCACGGGCTGCACGCCGCACCGGCGGGCGTGCCGACCGCCGGACTTGCCGTCGTGCCGATCGGCGCCCCGCGGCTGGTGCACCGGGTCGAGGTGCGCACCCACGCGGCGCCACGCGCGGTGGTCCGCGCACTGGCCGACGCCGTCGGAGCCGACACCGTGGAAGCCGGTCGCTGAGGGACCGAGGACCGAACCGCGCTACCCAGCGGAGGCCTCGACCGGCTCGACCGGCTGCCGGAGGATCGTGCGCTGCTTCTCCGGCGCGACCCTGCGGAAGTCGCTGAGGTAGATCTCGTGGTGCCTGCCCGTCCTGCGCAGGCCGTGGGCCGGGATGAACTCGTCGTGCATCCGCGCGAGCGTGGCCGCCTCGGCGTCGAAGGAACCGACGTGCAGCGTCTGCACGCAGCGCCCCTCGGACAGGGTCTCCAGGCGGACGTCGTCGAGCCGGGCCGGGCCGCCCTTGGCCCGGACCTGCTCCACCGCGGCGGCGAAGGCCTCCTGGTCCGTCCAGTCCGGGACCAGGATCAGCAGCGTCCAGTCCCAGCGGGACTTGTCGCGCGCCGTCGTGAAGGCGTCCATGTCCTCGGCCCACCACTGGCCCTCCAGCGGCATGACGACGTAGTCGCGCCCGAGCTCGCGCTTGCTGGCGAACTTGAGGGTGTAGGCCACGGGGTACAGCGCCTCGACCGCCTCGGTGAAGGCCGGCGAGGTGTTCGGGTCGCCGTGCCCGTCGATCATCAGATAGCGCAGGTCGGGCACGTCGACGACCCGGAACTGGTCCCGCTTGGCCTGGTAGGCGTCGAGGGTCTTCTTGAGGTCGGTCTTGTCGGCCATGGGCACCTCGCGGGTCGGGGATCCGGCGTCGGCCCCGTACCGAGGGCCCCGGATCGGAAGGTTCCGTACCAGGGACAGTAGCGGCCGGCCGGCGGGCCGGACCACAGCATGTGAACGACCCAGCGGCCCTTACCTAGCGACTGGTAGGTTTCCGGCGTGCGAACACAGACCGACAGGAGCGCCCGATGACCAGCGTCCACGACACGTCCGCCCCGGCACAGGCCTACCTCGACCCCGGCCTCCCCGTCGCGGAGCGGGTGGCCGACCTGCTGGCCCGGATGTCCGTGGCGGAGAAGGTGGGGCAGATGCTCCAGCTCGACGCCCGCGGTGACTACGAGGGCGACATCCTGCGCAAGCACGTGGGATCGATCCTGCACACCTCGCCGCACCGGGTGGGCCTCGCGCACGACCTGGTGGAGCAGACCCGGCTTCGCATCCCGCTGCTGGTGGGCGAGGACTGCATCCACGGGCACTCGTTCTTCGAGGGCGCGACCATCTTCCCGACGCAGCTCGGGATGGCCGCGACCTGGGACCCCGCGCTGGTGGAGCAGGCCGCGCGGATCACCGCCGTCGAGGCGTCCGCGACCGGTGTGCACTGGACCTTCAGCCCGGTGCTGTGCATCGCCCGCGACCTGCGCTGGGGGCGGGTGGACGAGACGTTCGGCGAGGACCCGTACCTGATCGGCGAGCTCGCCTCGGCGATGGTGCGCGGCTACCAGGGCTCCGGCCTGTCCGACCCGACGGCGATCCTGGCCACCGCCAAGCACTTCGCGGGGTACTCCGAGACGCAGGGCGGGCGCGACGCGTCCGAGGCGGACATCTCCCGGCGCAAGCTGCGGTCCTGGTTCCTGCCCCCGTTCGAACGGGTCGCCAAGGAGGGCTGCGCGACCCTCATGCTGGGCTACCAGTCGATGGACGGCGTGCCGATCACGATCAACGACTGGCTGCTCAACGACGTGCTGCGCGGTGAGTGGGGCTACACCGGCACGCTGATCACCGACTGGGACAACGTGGGCCGCATGGTCTGGGAGCAGAAGGTCCAGCCCGACCACGCCCACGCCGCGGCGGCTGCCGTCCGGGCCGGCAACGACATGGTGATGACCACCCCGCAGTTCTTCGAGGGCGCCCAGGAGGCCATCGACCAGGGCCTGCTCGCCGAGTCCGACCTCGACCGCGCCGTGGCCCGGATCCTGACGCTGAAGTTCGAGCTCGGCCTGTTCGAGAACCCGCGCCGGCCCACCCTCGACCGCGACGGGGCGCTCATCGGCTCCGCCGCGCACGCCGCCGTGAACCTCGACGTCGCGCGGCGGTCGCTGGTCCTGCTGCGCAACACCGACGCCGCGCTCCCGTTCGCCGGCGGCTTCACCGGCGTCGACGACGGCGGCCGCGCGGCCGGTCCCGCGGACGACCGGCCCCGGCGCATCGCCGTCGTCGGGCCGCTGGCCGATGCCGCCCAGGCCCAGCTCGGCGACTGGGCCGGCAGCTCGGGCCAGGCCGACTGGCTGCCCGACGGGCACCCGCGGGACATGATCACCACCGTGCTCGACGGGCTGCGCACCCTGACGCCGCAGGACTGGACGGTCACCAGTGCGCTCGGCGCCGAGATCGTCACGCTGGTCTCGCCGCCCGAGGGCGACACCTTGCCCGACGGCCAGCCCCGCCCCAAGATCGCCGTCCCCCGCGACCCCGACCCCGAGCTGATCGCCGAGGCCGTGGCCCAGGCGCAGGCCGCCGACCACGTCGTGGCCGTGGTCGGCGACCAGGTCGAGCTGGTCGGCGAGTACAAGTCCACCGCGACGCTGGAGCTCGTGGGCGGGCAGGTCGCCCTCCTGGACGCGCTGGCCGCGACCGGGACGCCGATGGTCGTGGTGGTCATGGCGTCCAAGCCACTCGTGCTGCCGGAGTCCGTGCTGAACGCCGCAGCGGTGATCTGGACGGCGAACCCGGGCATGGAGGGTGGCCGGGCGGTCGCCGAGCTGCTGCTCGGGCTGGTCGAGCCGTCGGGCCGGCTGCCGATCTCGTTCACCCGCCACGTGGGCCAGCAGCCGGTGTACTACAACCAGATCCGCGGCCAGCACGGCTCCCGGTACGCCGACCTGACGCAGGAGCCCGCCTTCGTGTTCGGCCAGGGCCTGTCCTACAGCACGGTGGAGTACTCCGACCTCACGGTGCGGGACGCCGAGCTGGGCCCGGACGACACCGTCCGCGCCCGGGTGACCCTGACCAACACCGGGACCCGCCCGGCGCGCGAGACGGTACAGGTCTACGTCAGCGACACCGTGACGTCCGTGAGCTGGACCGACAAGGAGCTCAAGGCCTACCGCCAGGTCGACGTCGCCGCCGGACGGAGCGTCGAGGTCGAGCTCGACCTGCCGGTGGCGGACTGCACGATCGTGAACAGCGCCGGCGACCGGGTGGTCGAGCCGGGCGGTTTCGAGCTGCTCGTCGGCTCGTCGTCGCGCGACGCGGACCTGCTGCGGGCGCCGTTCACGGTGGTCGGCACCCCCGCTTTGGTCTCCGGGCCGGGATCGGTCTAGACTGACGGCGCTCGCCCACCTGGGCGAACGCTGTTCGGGGCTGTGGCGCAGCTGGTAGCGCACCTGCATGGCATGCAGGGGGTCGGGGGTTCGAGTCCCCCCAGCTCCACCCGCTGAAGGCCGCTGATTCGCACGAGGGTGCGGATCGGCGGCCTTTCTCGTTCCCCGGCTCGAGCCCGCACGTGGGTGCGACCCGGTGTGTCGACGATCACCACCGCGTCCCGTCCAGGTCCGTTGACCTGAACCGCGGTTGAGGTTCTAGCGTCGGAAGCACTCGACGAGAGGACGCGGAAATGCCCGTCTACACCCTGCCTGACCTGCCCTATGACTACGCCGCGCTCGAACCGCACATCAGCGGGCGGATCATGGAGCTGCACCACGACAAGCACCACGCCGCGTACGTGGCCGGCGCCAACGCCGCGCTCGACGCGCTGGCCGGGGCCCGGGAGAGCGGCGACCTGGCCGCGGTGAACCTGCACGAGAAGAATCTCGCGTTCAACCTGGGCGGCCACACCAACCACACCGTGTTCTGGAACAACCTCTCGCCCGACGGCGGCGGGGAGCCCACGGGCGAGCTCGCGGCGGCGATCGCCGACCAGTTCGGCAGCTTCGCGGCGTTCCAGGCGCACTTCGCCGCCACGGCCACCGGCATCCAGGGCTCGGGCTGGGCGGTGCTCGGCTGGGACAGCATCGGCGGGCGGCTGCTGGTGTTCCAGCTCTTCGACCAGCAGGCGAACGTGCCGCTGGGGATTACCCCGCTGCTCATGCTCGACATGTGGGAGCACGCGTTCTACCTGGACTACCTCAACGTCAAGGCGGAGTACGTGAAGGCGTTCTGGAACCTCGCGAACTGGGCCGACGTCGGCGCGCGGCTCGACCGGACGCGGGCGACGACCGGGGGTCTCCTCACGCCGGCGTGACCGCGGCGCCGGCATCGCGGCACGGGCGGAAACAGAAGAGCCGGGACATCCATGATGTCCCGGCTCTTCCGATCGGTGGAGCTGGGGGGACTCGAACCCCCGACCCCCTGCATGCCATGCAGGTGCGCTACCAGCTGCGCCACAGCCCCAGATTGGTCTCTCCCAGCTGTTCGGCCGGGCGAGCGTCGTTAGTCTATGCAGACCGACGCCAGGGACCAAATTCAAACCGGAGTGCGCTCGGTCACTGCCGCGCCTCTGGCCCGGACTGCCACGTGTCGAGCGGGTACCCGGCCCCCACGTTGTGCGCGACGAGGCGCCACGCCGGGGCCGCCCCCGGCCCGGAGGCGCGCAGGTGCGACCAGTGCACGTTGTGCAGGCCGTGCAGCCCGCGCCACGTCGCCGGTTCGAGACCCAGCAGGCGGGTGATCGCCTGCGTGATCGCCGATCCGTGCGAGACCACCACGAGCGTCTCCCCCGAGCCCAGGGCCTCGGCATGCCGCAGCACCGCCTCCTCCATGCGCCGGGCGGTGACCGCCTTGGACTCCACACCGTTCGCCTCGGGCTCGCCGCCGCTGCGCCAGACGGCGTGCTCCTCGGGCCAGCGCCCGGCGATCTCGGCGTCGGTCATCCCCTCCCACTCGCCGAACGACCGCTCGCGCAGCCCGGCGTCGGTCACGACCTCCAGGTCGAGGTGCCGTGCGTACGCGACGGCCGTGTCCCGGGCCCGCTGCAGGTCGCTGGAGACCACGAGGGACGCCTTGTGCGACGCGGCCAGCGCCGTGGCGCCCTGCTCCGCCTGCCAGCGGCCGACCTCGTCGAGCGGGATGTCGATCTGGCCCTGCAGGCGCAGGCCGGCGTTGTATGCCGTGCGCGCGTGGCGCAGCAGCACGATCGTTCCTGCGGTCACAGGCGGGAGTCCCCGGCCAGGTGGATCGCGCCGTCGTCGGGGTCGCGGTACTCCGCCGCGTCGCCGCCGCCCTGGGCGTCCTCGGGCAGCGGGATGGCCGGGCAGTCCTTCCACAGGCGCTCGAGCGCGTAGTAGGTCCGGTCCTCGGCGTGCTGCACGTGCACCACCACGTCGCCGAAGTCGATGAGCACCCACCGCGCCTCGGACTTGCCCTCGCGCCGGATCGGCTTGACACCCTCCTTGAAGAGCGCCTCCTCGACGGCGTCGACGATCGCGGAGACCTGACGCTCGCTGGCGCCCGACGCGATGAGGAAGACGTCGGTCAGCACGAGCTGCTCGCTGACGTCGAGCGCGATGATCTCCTGCGCCTTGATGTCGCTCGCCGCCCGCGCCGCGATGATCGCGAGCTCCGTGGCCCGCTCGGTCGCCGTCATGCCGCATTACCTCCCATGAAGCCGGGCAGCCCGCCCGGCAGGGTGCCCAGCAGGGCCGCCGCCTGGTCCGTCGGGTACCCGGGGCTGTCCCCCTCGAGCACGAGCTTCCAGATCAGGAGGCCGAGCACGAACGCCACGACCACCAGGATGATGTAGTGCAGCCAGGTGTACTGCGGTCCCTCGTCCTCTTCCTCCCACTCCTCCTCCGCCTCACGGCGGGAGGTACGGGACGGGGCGATGGGGCCGGCACCGAACTGGCCGGGCGCACCGGGGTGCTGCTGACCGGGGCCACCCATCTGCCCCGGGCCGCCGATCTGACCGGAGCCGGGACCACCCGGGGCACCGGGGACGGGCTGACCGCCCGGGGCGCCACGACGTCCGGGGAACGGCGAGCCGGGGGCCGCGGGCGCACCGCCCGAGGGCACCGACGGCGGGGCTGCCGGGCCACCGGCCTCCCACGGAAGCGCGGGCGCGGCGCCCGAGACGGCGCCGCTGGGCGGGGCACCGGCCGGACGGCCCGGCGCACCCGGGCGCTGCTGACCGAGGCCGCCGGGCGCCCCGGGCGCGGTCGGCGCACCAGGACGGGCGCCGAACGGCGACGGCGGCTGCTGCGGGGCCGGGGCGGGCGCGGGCGGTCCCCACTGCGTCGTCTGGCCGACGTCGGCCGGGCCGGCGGGCGCGCCGGGCGCCTGGGGCGGCGCGAACCGCGCCGCGCGGCCCTGCTGGGGCGCGGGCGGCACGGGTGCGCTCGCCGGGCGCGAGCCGAAGGGGCTCGGCGGGGCGCTCTGCTGGCCGGGCCCGCCGGGCGCACCGTGGCCGCCGGGGGCACCCTGGCCACCGGGTCCGGACGGAGCGCCCGGACGGCCCTGGCCCCCACCGGGGCCGAAGGGCGACGGGTTGCCACCGGGCTGCTGCACCGGCGTGAGCCGGCCCGTCGCGTCCACGCCGCGCGAGCCACCCGTCGCCTGCGGGGGCCGGGCGACCGGCGGGTTGGACGGGTTCGGCGACCAGCCGCCCTCGGGAGCAGGGGCGGGTGCGGGCGCGCCACGGTGCGGAGGCTGCTGACCGCCCTGCGGCGGGTAGGCACCACCGCCGGCACCACCACCGGCGGCGGCAGCCGCGGCGGCAGCCTCACGCTCGCGGATCTCGCGGCGCGTCATGGGACGACCCTTGTTGTCACTCATCGTGAAGACCTCGATACAGTCCGTGCTTGGCGATGTACTGGACCACGCCGTCAGGCACCAGATACCAGACCGGCAAACCCTCCTCGGCCCGACGACGACAGTCGGTCGAGGAGATAGCTAGTGCAGGAACCTCGAGTGTCGTCACGCCGTCCCGAGGAAGCCCGTCCACGGTGAGCATGTGCCCTGGCCGTGTGACAGCGACGAAGTGTGCCATGTCCCAGAGCTTCTCGGCATCCTTCCACGAGAGAATCTGCTGGATGGCGTCCGCTCCCGAGATGAAGTACAGGTCCGCGTCCGGGCGCTGCGTGCGCAGGTCGCGGAGCGTGTCCACCGTGTAGGTGAGGCCCGCCCGGTCGATGTCCACACGGCTGACCGTGAAGCGCGGGTTCGACGCCGTGGCGATCACCGTCATGAGATAGCGGTGCTCCGCCGGGGTGACCCGCTGCTTCTGCTTGAAGCCCGGACGGCCGGTGGGAACGAAGACGACCTCGTCCAGCTCCAGCTGCGCGACCGCCTCGCTCGCGGCGACGAGGTGACCGTGGTGGATGGGATCGAACGTGCCGCCCATCACCCCGATGCGCGGCCTGGTCCCAGTGGGGGCACTCATGCGGTGCGTGCGCTCATCTGGTCGTCAGGCTCCCGTCTAGATGGATCAGTGCCGGTTGCCGACGTTGCGGAACGCGTACGTGACGACCAGCGCGGCCACGAGTGCGCCGAAGGCGATCAGGCCGAGCGCGATCGGGGCGATCGGCTCGTTGGCGTGCTCCGAGGCGGCCTCGGCAGCCAGGACGGCGGTGTGCAGCACGGGTGTTCCTCCTAGTCGAACAAGCTCAGGTGGGCTTTAGTCTCTCACGGACGAATTGCGGCGGGCACACCGCGGCACTGGGTCGCAAGGAGATCCTGCGGAGGTCTCCAGGACGCCAACGAGCTCTCACGGCTTGACGTGGCCGTCGCCCGTGACCACCCACTTCGTGGTGGTCAGCTCGGTCAGCCCCATGGGGCCGCGCGCATGCAGCTTTTGCGTGGAGATGCCGATCTCGGCACCCAGGCCGAGCTCGCCGCCGTCGGTGAACCGGGTCGACGCGTTCACCATCACCGCCGCGGAGTCCACCTCCGCGACGAACCGGTCCGCCGCCGCGATGTCCCGCGTCACGATGGCCTCGGTGTGCCCGGAGGACCAGGTGCGGATGTGCTCGATCGCCTCGTCCAGCGACGGGACCACCCGCACGCCGAGCTCCAGCGCGAGGTACTCCGTTGCCCAGTCCTCGTCCGTGGCGGGAAGCACGGTGGCTCCCTCCGGGGCAAAGGACAGGGCTGCCGGGTCGCCGTGCAGCACCACGCCGGCGTCGGCCAGCGCGGCGAGCGCCGCCGGGAGGAAGGCCGGGGCGGCGTCCTCGTGCACGAGCAGCGTCTCGGCCGCGTTGCACACGCCGACGCGCTGGGTCTTGGCGTTCATCACGATCGCGACGGCCATGTCGACGTCGGCCGTGGCGTCCACGTAGACGTGCACGTTGCCCACGCCCGTCTCGATGACCGGCACGAGGGACTCGCGCACGACGGTCTGGATGAGGTCGGCGCCGCCGCGCGGAATCAGCACGTCCACCAGGCCGCGGGCCCGCATGAGCGCCACGCCGCCCGCGCGGCCGTACGGGTCGATCGACTGGACCAGGTCGGCGGGCAGGCCGCGCGCCGCCAGGGCGCCCTGCATCACCGCGACGATCACCGCGTTGGACGCCGCCGCCGCGCTGCCCCCGCGCAGGATCACCGCGTTGCCGGACTTGAGGGCCAGGCCCGCGGCGTCCACGGTCACGTTGGGTCGGGCCTCGTAGATCATGCCGACCACGCCCATCGGGACACGGACCTGGCGCAGGCGCAGGCCGTTCGGCAGGGTCTGCCCGCGCACGACCTCGCCGACCGGGTCGGGCAGGCCGGCGACGTCGCGCAGCGCGGCCGCGATCTGCCCGATCCGCTCGGGGGTCAGCGCGAGCCGGTCCAGCAGGCCGTCCGACATCCCGTTCGCGCGGCCGCGCTCCAGGTCCTCGGCGTTGGCGGCCACGATCTCGTCGGCGGCCGCCACCAGAGCGTCCGCGACGGCGCCGAGCGCGGCGTCCTTGGTCATGCGGTTGGCCGTGGCCAGGGTGCGCGAGGCGACCTTGGCGCGCCGGGCGACGTCGTGCACGGCGGCGGTGACGTCGGTGCCCGACGGCGGCGGGGTGCCGGCTCCCGCGGAATCGCCCCCGGCAGGTGTCGCCTCGTACTGGCTCACGATCGTCATGCGTCGAGAGTACGTCGGGTGCGGGCGATGCCGAGGACGATTCCGTGGTGCGGACCTGGCCGGTCACCAGGACGGGCGGGCGGCGCGCGGCGGGACGAAGTGCGCGAACGCGGGCTCGTGCCGGGACACCCCGGTCACCGGGTCGAAGATCCCGAAGTAGTCGGGTCCGAGCCGCCACGCGGCCCGGTTCAGCGCCCTCGGGCTCAGCGACGGCCAGCGCCCGGTCTCGACCCGGCGCTCGAGCGCCCGTAGTGCGACGAGCTCCTCGGCGACGCTGACCGTCAGGTGGGCGCCGCGCTCCACGTAGACGCTGCGGTACCGGCCCGGGTGGCCGACGTCGGCGATCCGGTCGCCGAAGGACCGCTCGTACGACGGCGGCGCCCCGCCGTCACCGGTCGTGTGCAGGGTGAGCACCGGCTGCGGCGTCGTGCCCTCCGGGCGGTGCCGCACCAGGTTCGCCCGGGCGTCCGGCTCCGCCTCGATCACCGGCTCCGCGGCGAGTGCCGCGAGGTCGTCGGACAGGTCGGCGCCCGGGGCCTCGGCGTAGGCCTGGCGCACCTCGCGCAGCGCGCCGGAGTGCCGCAGCCGGTGCGCCCAGTCGCCGTCGAAGGAGGCCGACGCGTTGCCGCCCAGCTTCTTCTCCCAGTCCACGCGCGCCGTGGGGCCCAGGCCGGTCGTGTAGGCCCAGATGAGCCACTGCGCCTGGCCGTCGATCCACTCCTGGAGGTCCTCCGGCTCCGGGCGCGACACGTCGTACCAGCCGGTGATCGTGTTGAGGGAGGCGATGAGCGAGATCCGGGCGCGTCCCTCCGGCGTCTCCAGGGCGGCCGTCAGCGCGTCGGCCAGGGCGGCGCGGCTCGCCACCGGCTTGGTGGGGTGCACCAGCTCGATCGGGTCGCCGTCGCCGTCGGTGCCGTCGGTGAGCAGGGTCCTCGTGGCCAGGTTCACGTCGAGGATCGCGTCGAGCATGCCCACCACGTCGATGGCGCCGCCGATCGTGAGCACGCCGTCGATCCGCTCGGGCTCGGCCTCGGCGTGCTTGATCGCCGTGACCGCGCCCATCGAGGCCCCGGTGGTGAAGGTGCGCTCCGGCTCGCCCACGTGCTGCTCGAACCAGTCGAGCAGCCGCGACTGGTCCTGGACGGCGGTGGGGACGGTGAAGTCGAGGCCGCCGCCCTGGAAGAGCGAGGCGGCCAGCGCGTACCCGCGGTCGGTGAGCGCCTCCTCCGAGGCGGGCTGGTTGGCCAGCAGGTGCGGCACCGGGTTGCCCTGGCCGAAGTACTCGGACGGGTAGTTGCCGTGGCTGAAGAGCAGCAGCGTCCCGTTCCAGTCCTCGGGGACCAGCACGCGGTAGTCGGCGCCCTCGATCTCGCCGGCGTACTCGGTGGGCGGGGCGTGTTCTGCTGAGGCCTGGGCCGGCGGGGCCGTGGCCGCCTGGGCGGCCGGCGGCCCGGCCAGCAGGGGGACGAGCAGGGCGGTCAGCGCCGCCAGCGCCGTCGCGGCAGGTCGGTTGCGTCGCATCCGGGGGCTCCTCGGGTCGTGCGGCGCGCGTCCGTGCGCAGCCGCCTGACCGGTTGACGGGACTCCCCCGGAGAACTCATCGGCCGGTCTCCAGGACCAGGTCGTCCCGGTGCACCACCACGCGGTCGTACCCCTGCCCCAGCTCCTTCCGCAGCGCGTAGGTGGAGCGGCCCAACAGCGCGGGCAGGTCGCTCGCGTCGAAGGCGACCAGCCCTCGGGCGACGACGGCGCCGTCGGGCGCGACGAGCTCGACCGGGTCGCCCGCGTCGAACTGGCCCTCGGCCCGGGTGATCCCGGCCGGCAGCAACGACGCTCGGCCGCCGAGCACGGCACGGGCGGCGCCGTCGTCCAGGTGGAGGCGGCCCTGCGTGCGGGCGGCGTGCGCGATCCAGAGCCGGCGCGCCGAGGTGCGGCGGCCCGTGGCGGCGAAGAAGGTGCCGACGTCGTCCCCGGCGAGCGCGGCGGCCGCGTTGGCGGTGAGCGTGAGGACGGCGGGGACGCCCGCGCCGGTCGCGATCCGCACCGACTCCAGCTTGGTGACCATGCCGCCGGTGCCGACGGAGCTGCCGCGCGCGGTCACCTCGACGCCCGCGATCTCCGCGAGGTCGTCGACCAGCGGGATGCGGCGGGCGCCGGGGCGCGACGGCGGGGCGTCGTGCAGGCCGTCGACGTCGGTCAGGAGCAGCAGGGCGTCCGCGCGCACGAGGTGCGACACGAGCGCGGCGAGGCGGTCGTTGTCGCCGAACTTCAGCTCGTCGGTGGTCACGGCGTCGTTCTCGTTGATGACCGGCACGACCCCGAGCGCCAGCAGGCGGTCCAGCGCGCGCTGCGCGTTGCGGTAGCGGGCGCGGCGGACGGTGTCCTCGGCCGTGAGCAGGATCTGCCCGATCTGGATGCCGAACGCCGCGAACTCCTCCTGGTACCGGCCGGCGAGCTGGCCCTGGCCCACGGAGGCCGCGGCCTGCATGGTGGCGAGATCGCGCGGGCGGCTCCCCAGCCCCAGCGGCCCGATGCCCGCCGACACCGCACCCGACGTGACCAGCACGACCTGGGCCCCCGCGGCCTGCCGGGCGGCGAGCACCTGGACCACCCCGCGCAGCGCGCCGACGTCGAGGTGCCCGTCCGGGCCGGTGAGCGACGACGAGCCGATCTTGACCACCACGCGCCGGGCGGTGGCGATCACGGACCGCGGGCCGGAGACGGCCGGGCTGTCCTGGGGTTCCGAGGCGTCGTGGGCGTTCACCGAGGGGTCGAGGGAGTTCACACCCTCATCCTCTCCGGAGGCCCGCCCGGAACGCTCGCTCATTCCACGGGCCGGGCACCCCACCGGACGTGTCAGACGTACAGATCACTCGGGTGACCTGTACGTCTGACACTGCTCAGGCTCTGCTGGGCTGCCGGCCGAACCTGCGGCTCCGGCTCAGTCGGCGTCGGGGTCGGTCCAGTGGCCCGCCTCGCGCTCCGTCCACAGCTCGCGCCGGGCCTCGGCCTTGGCGTCCATGCGCTCGGTGAACTCGCGGCGCTTGTCGCCACGCGTGGGCCGCTCGTTCTGGTCGAGCCGCAGGTCGGTCCCACGGCCGCCCAGTAGCTCCGCGCCGGTCTGCAGCGTGGGCTCCCAGTCGAAGACGACGGCGTTGTTCGGGTCACCGATCCGCACCTCGTCACCCGCGACGGCGCCCGCCTTGAACAGGCCGTCCTCGACGCCGAGCTTGGCGAGCCGGTCCGCGAGGAAGCCGACGGCCTCGTCGTTGTTGAAGTCGGTCTGCCGCACCCAGCGCTCCGGCTTGGTACCGCGCACCTCGAACCAGTAGGCGGTCTCGCCACCCAGCCGGCGCACGGTGAACTTCGACTCGTTCACGGCGCGCGGCCGCAGCACGATCGGCGCGGGCTCCGGCGCGGGGGCGTCCGCACGCGCCTTCTCCACGACCTCGGCCAGGGCGAACTTGAGCTCGCGCAGGCCCTCGTGGGACGCGGTGGAGATCTCGAAGACGCGCAGCCCGCGCGCCTCCAGGTCTGCCTTGACGAAGTCCGCGAGCTCGCGCGCCTCGGGCACGTCGATCTTGTTGAGCACGACGAGGCGGGGACGCTCGGCGAGCGGCACGCGGCCGCCCGCGATGCCGATGTCGCCCGAGTACGCGGCAAGCTCGGCCTCGATCACGTCGAGGTCGCTGATCGGGTCGCGGCCCGGCTCCAGCGTGGCGCAGTCCAGCACGTGCACGATCATCGCCGTGCGCTCGATGTGCCGCAGGAACTCCAGGCCCAGGCCCTTGCCCTCGCTCGCGCCCGGGATCAGGCCCGGCACGTCCGCGACGGTGAACCGCGACTGGTCCGCCTGCACCACGCCGAGGTTCGGCACCAGCGTGGTGAACGGGTAGTCGGCGATCTTGGGACGCGCGGCGGAGATCGCGGCGATCAGCGACGACTTGCCCGCGCTCGGGAAACCCACCAGCGCGACGTCGGCGATGGTCTTGACCTCGAGCTCGACCTCCGCGGTCTCGCCCTCCTCGCCGAGCAGCGCGAAGCCCGGGGCCTTGCGCCTCGGCGACGACAGCGCGCGGTTGCCGAGCCCGCCCTTGCCGCCCGCGGCGACCACGTACTCCGCGCCCTCGCCCACGAGGTCGGCCAGGACGTTGCCGTCCAGGTCCTTCACGACGGTGCCGTCCGGCACACTCAGGACGAGGTCGCCGCCGTTGGCGCCGTCCCGGTCGTCGCCCATCCCCTGGGTGCCCGACGTCGCCCGCCGGTGCGGCGAGTGGTGGTACTCCAGGAGGGTGGTGGTGTTGGCGTCGACGACGAGCCTCACCGTCCCGCCGTCACCGCCGTTGCCGCCGTCGGGCCCCGCGAGGGGCTTGAACTTCTCGCGGCGGATCGAGGCGCAGCCGTTCCCGCCGTTACCGCCGGCGGCATGCAGAACCACCCGGTCCACGAAGCTGGCCATGTCTCGATCCTCTCAGGTACTGCTCAGGTGGAGCGGCCCAGGGCCGCTCATGAAAAGACGTGAGGGGGCGCACCGTCACCGGTGCGCCCCCTCACGCGGAAGCCGAGGCTCAGACCTCGGCGGCGACGATGTCGATGACCTTGCGGCCACGACGGGTGCCGAACTGCACGGCGCCGGCGTCGAGGGCGAACAGGGTGTCGTCCTTGCCGCGGCCGACGTTCACGCCGGGGTGGAAGTGGGTGCCGCGCTGGCGGACGATGATCTCGCCGGCCTTCACGACCTGGCCACCGAAGCGCTTCACGCCGAGGCGCTGGGCGTTGGAGTCACGACCGTTGCGCGAGGAGCTCGCGCCCTTCTTGTGTGCCATCTGGCTGACCTGTCTTTCGGGACGAAGGAGAAGAAGAAGTATCTGGCTCGCGCGGGCTCACTCGTCAGAGGAGGCCCGCAGCGGAAGTCACTTGATGCCGGTGACCTTGAGGCGGGTCAGCGACTGGCGGTGGCCCTGACGCTTCCGGTAACCGGTCTTGTTCTTGTACTTGAGGATCGTGATCTTGGGACCCTTCTCGTCCCGCACGACCTCAGCGGTGACCTTGACCTTCGCCAGCTTCTTCGCGTCGGTGGTCACCTTCTCCCCGTCCACGAGCAGGAGGGCCGGGAGCTCGACGGTCTCACCGGCGGTCGCCTGGACACGGTCCATGACGACGATGGTCCCGACGGACACCTTCTCCTGGCGGCCACCGGCCTTGACGATCGCGTAAACCACGTTCAACTCATCTCTCTAGTCTTGGCGTGCGCGCACGACGGAGATCATCGGCTTTGCTGTGACTCGCTCCGCCGCGGCGGTCGAGTGCGATGCGCCATGGGCACGCAGGACGGGTGCGCAGACAGCACACCGAAGCACAAGGTTACGCGATGGCCTCAGCGGGTTCAAACCGGCGGCGACGTGGCCTTGCCCACCCCGGGGGGCCACGCCCCGTCGAGAGGGCCGGCGGTCCACGACGAGGCCGGTCCGGAATAGAGCACCTGGCGACCTTGATCCGCGTGTGCCTACCCTGGGCTCAGGTGATACCACATGGTTTCCGAGCCGGCTGCCGAGCACGACGACATCGCGCGAGCGATGCGCGCCATACCTCGCCGCGACTTCCTGCCCCGGTCCCAGCGCCCGTTCGCCGGTCAGGACCAGCCGCTGCCGATCGGTCGCGGCCAGACCTCCTCGCAGCCCACGACGGTGGCCGCCATGCTCCGCCTGCTGCGGATTCCGCTCGGCGCGCGAGTGCTCGACGTCGGCGCGGGCTCCGGCTGGACCACGGCTCTGCTGGCCTACCTGACGGGGCCGCAGGGCTTGGTGCTGGGCGTCGAGCGCGACAGCCGGCTCGCCGACTGGGGCGCCGCCAACGTCGGCCGCACCGGGATGGGCTGGGCGACGATCGAGCACTCGGCACCCGGCGTGCTGGGCCATCCCCAGGAGGGCGGCTGGGACCGCGTCCTCGTCTCGGCGTCCGCGGCCGCGCTGCCGCGCACCCTGGTGGAGCAGGTGGGGATCGGCGGCCGGATGGTCATCCCCGTCCGGACGACGCTGCTGCTCATCGAGCGCCTGCCCGACGGACGCACCCGCGCGACCGACCACGGCGGATACCGCTTCGTCCCGCTGATCGAGGACTGAGCCGGAGTGCAGCGCAGGGTGCGGGCCGAGGAACGAGGCACGCGCCCGAAGCGGAGTGCAGGCACAGTCCGACCGAGGGGATCGAGGACTGAGCCGGAGTGCAGCGCACGTCCGAAATGTCTGGCGAAGGTAAACATACCGTCTTCAATCCTTCGCGAGCCATCCACAACTGCCCCCTGGGACGCCAACCTACGGTCCCGTAGGCTCGAGAGCATCTGCACGCGGGCGGCACCGTCCAACTCCACGGCTGGGAAGTCGAACCCAAGCATGTGAGGACCACATGGCCCAAGCTGCCCCCGCCGTCCGCGACGGCTTTCGACCGACCGCACCCCGTGATCCCGGCGCCGAGCCCGTGACCAGCACGTACTCGTCGCTGGCCCGCACGGTGCGCGACGCCGGCCTGCTGGGCCGGGCTCACCGCTACTACGCCT
Source organism: Promicromonospora sp. NPDC050262 (assembly GCF_040655935.1). NCBI lineage: Bacteria > Bacillati > Actinomycetota > Actinomycetes > Micrococcales > Promicromonosporaceae > Promicromonospora > Promicromonospora sp. NPDC050262. The sequence continues at coordinate 151,064 of NZ_JBFAKX010000008.1, forward strand.
GGGTCCTCGCCGCGCTCACGGTCGCGCTCGGTGGGATCGTCACCGGCTTCGTGCTCCTGGGCGACTCGTGGCTCCAGCTCCTGATGGCCGGCGCGCTCGGCCTCGTCCTGACCCAGTTCGCCTTCGTGGCCCACGAGGCCTCGCACCGGCAGGTCTTCGAGTCCGGCCCCCGCAACGACCGCGTGGGGCGGCTGCTGGCCAACGTCGTCGTCGGCATCAGCTACTCGTGGTGGATGACCAAGCACACCAGGCACCATGCCAACCCGAACAAGATGGGCAAGGACCCGGACATCGAGAACGACACCATCGCGTTCACGGAGGAGGGCGTGCGACAGAACCGCGGGCTGGTCCGTCTGATCAACCGGTACCAGGGCTGGCTGTTCTTCCCGCTGCTCACGCTCGAGGGCCTGAACCTGCACCTCATCTCGGTCCGCTCGCTGCTCAAGGGCAGCCCCGAGACCCTGCGCTCCCGCGTCCGCGAGCTCGTCACCATCACGATCCGTCTCGGCGTCTACGTCGCGATCCTGTTCTGGGCACTGCCGCCCGGCATGGCCTTCGCGTTCCTCGGCGTGCAGCTGGCCGTGTTCGGTGTCTACATGGGCGCGTCGTTCGCCCCGAACCACAAGGGCATGGCGATCATCCCCGCCGACAGCCGCATCGACTTCCTGTCCAAGCAGGTCCTCACCTCGCGGAACATCCGCGGCGGCCGGTTCATGAACATCCTGATGGGCGGCCTCAACTTCCAGATCGAGCACCACCTCTTCCCGAGCATGCCGCGCCCGCACCTCATCAGGACCGCGGAGATCGTCCGGGAGCACTGCGCGACGCTCGGGATCCCCTACACGGAGACCAGCCTGGCGCGGTCGTACATGATCGTCGTCAACTACCTCAACAAGGTGGGGCTCGCCGCACGCGACCCGTTCGACTGCCCGCAGTACACGCTGATGCGCAAGGTCTGACGACCCCGGTCATCCCGCGACGGCGGCGTGCCTCCGGCAGCGGGCCTCGTACGACTCCGACCCGCCCACGTGCGCCGCGACCGGCACGAGCGCGTCGTCCGGCTGGGCGGAGCCGGCGTCGGGCACGGGCGGCGCGCCGGGCAGCCGCACGTGGAAGGCGGCGTCCGCCCCGCAGACGGAGCAGACCGCCGTGAGCTTCTCCACGGACTCGGCCAGCGCCATGAGCTCGGGCAGGGGTGCGAAGGGCTGCCCGTCGAAGGTGACGGACAGCCCGGCGACGACCACCACGAGCCCGCGGTCCGCCAGGTCGGAGACGACGGGCACCAGGCCCGCGCCGAAGAACTGGGCCTCGTCGACGGCGACGAGCTCGGTCCCCGGACCGAGCAGGCCGGGGATCTCGCCGGCATCCGACACCGTGTGCGACGGCACGCCCTGGCCGGAGTGCGACGTCACCCGGCCGACGCCGCGCCGGTCGTCCAGGGCGTGGCTCACCACGACCACGCCGCGCCGCGCGATCCGGGCGCGACGCACCCGGCGCAGCAGCTCCTCGGACTTGCCCGCGAACATCGGGCCGGCGATGACCTCGAGGCGTCCCGCGCCCAGACCGTCTTCCATGGGTGCCAGTCAAGCATCCTGGCGCCCGCCCGACCGGGAGATGAGCGCAACGCCTGGGGAGAGGTAGCGGAGACGTAGCAGTGCTCGCTCTCCGTTACCCCTCCCCAGGCGTACCCACCTCCCGCGGCCGACGACACCTACAGCACGCGCGCCACGCCCGGGATGCGCCGCAGCAGGTAGGCGACGCCCCAGCACAGCGGTACCGACAGGGCGAGCAGCACCAGGAACTTCACGCCCGCGGGGGCCACGAGCGGCGACAGCAGCACCGCGACGCCCACCAGCACCAGCGGGTGGATGACGTACACCGCGAACGAGTGCCGCGCGGCGAACCGGGCCCAGGCGGGCTGCCCCGAGAACCGCTCCCGGAACAGCACCAGCAGGCCCACGACCGCGCCGATGGCGACGACGTTCTCGGTGAGGCTCTGGCCGAGCAGCGCGAGGATCCCGGCGTCCGGCGCGCTCGCGAGGGCCGACACGCCGAGCGCCGGCCCCACCCCGACGAGCGCCACGATCAGCGCGACCCGTCCCTGCCGCACCGTGAGCGCGGTCAGCCAGCCACGGCGCGCGGCGAGGAGCCCCGCGACGAAGAGCAGCACGTACTGCGGCAGGTAGGCCGGCGTCGGGAGGCCGACACCCACCCAGTACGTACCGAGGGGGACGGCGAGCCGCCAGAGGGCGGTCACGACGGTCAGTACCGCGACGAACCCGGCGATCATCCGGAAGCTCAGGGGCTGCGCGGCCAGGGCCGGAACGCCGTCCGCGGCGCCGTCGGCCGGAGCCGCCAGGGCGCCGGGCCGGGCCGCGGACCGTGCCCGCAGGGCGCGGAACGCCGCATAGGCGAGCGACATCACCAGGAGCACCTCGACGAACCACATGGGGCCGGGGTCGCCCGCGCTGAACCAGAAGTGGAGGAACGACTCCCCCTGTGCGCGGCGCTCGGGCCAGCCCGGCAGGGACAGCACCGGCCGCGCGACCAGCCAGAAGGCGACCAGCGGGACGCCCAGGCGGACGAGCCGGTCGCGGGCGAACGCACCCGGCCCCTTGCGGTCCACCGAACCGGGCACGAACAGACCGGAGAGCAGGAAGAAGAAGCCCATGAACCAGAACTGGTTCGCGACGACGAACGCCAGGAGCGCGAGCCCGGACAGGCTCTCGCTGGGCTCGGTCCAGTACCACATCGGGAGAGCGCCGTAGGTCAGGGCGCAATGGTGGGCCAGGACCAGCACGGTCAGCAGGATCCGCAGGTTGTCGACGTACCCCAGCCGGGTGGTCGGCCTCGCGGCGATCGTTGTCATCTCGGTCTCCATCGTCTCGGTCGCGCCTCGTTGGTTCATTACTCGACTAATGAACCACAGAACGCATGAGGGCCGCAACCACTCTGCGGAGCAAGTTCCCGGGCAGCCGTCGAAGGCGGTTCCCGAGCCACGTGTGGGCACGAAAAAACGAGGGCCGCCACCTCGCGGTGGCGACCCTCGTCCGGATCAGGTCAGCGGCCCATCAGCCGCGCCCAGAAACCCTTCTTCGGCTCAGGCGACCTCGTCGCCAGCTCCTTTGGGCGGTTCCGGCTGCCCAGTGCCGGAGCCCCCCTCCGGCGCGTCGCTCACCGACGTCGCGGCTTCCGCCGGCGAGTCCGCGGAGGCGGAGGTGTCTGCGGGAGCCGGCGAAGCGGCGGAGGCGGACGACGCGGAGTCCGACGCACCGGACCCGGCGGCGGGCAGCTGGATCTGGTCCAGCGTGGAGGGCCCGTCCTCCGCCACGTCCTTCGTCTCGTGCGCGTGCTGCGCCGCGGCGGCGATCGTGGCGAGCGTGGCCTTGACCGCCTCGCGCGCCTCGGACCGCTCCTCGGGCAGGCTGGCGACCGGCGCCGTCTGCTCGGGCGCGGGGGCCGCCTTCTCCTTGACCTCCTTGCCGCGCTTGCGGCGCGACCGCGCGGCGCGCGGGCTCTCGTCGACCGCGGCGGAAGCGGAGGCGACGCCGGAGCCCGGCTTCTCGATCGGCTCCTCGTGCACGATGAAGCCGCGGCCCTTGCAGTGCTCGCAGGTCTCGGAGAACGCCTCGACCAGACCCTGGCCCACGCGCTTGCGCGTCATCTGGACCAGGCCCAGCGAGGTCACCTCCGCCACCTGGTGCTTGGTGCGGTCCCGGCCGAGGCACTCGACGAGGCGCCGCAGCACGAGGTCACGGTTGGACTCCAGCACCATGTCGATGAAGTCGATGACGATGATGCCGCCGATGTCGCGCAGGCGGAGCTGCCGCACGATCTCCTCGGCCGCCTCGAGGTTGTTCCGCGTGACGGTCTCCTCGAGCGTGCCGCCCGCACCGGTGAACTTGCCGGTGTTGACGTCCACGACGGTCATGGCCTCGGTGCGGTCGATGACCAGCGAGCCGCCCGACGGGAGCCAGACCTTGCGGTCCATACCCTTGGCGAGCTGCTCGTCCACCCGGTGCACCGTGAACACGTCGGTGTTCTCGACCCACTTGGACACGCGCTCGCGCAGGTCCGGGGCCAGCTCCTCGACGTAGTGCGCGATCTCGTCCCACGCACCCTCGCCCTGCACCACCAACGACGAGAAGTCGTCGTTGAAGATGTCGCGGACCACGCGGATCGCCATGTCCGGCTCACCCTGCAGCAGGGCCGGGGCGTTCGCCTTCTTGGACTTGGCCTGGATGGCGTCCCACTGGCCCTGCAGACGCTCGACGTCGGCACGCAGCTCGTCCTCGCTCGCCCCCTCGGCGGCGGTGCGCACGATGACGCCCGCGCCGTCCGGGACCACCTCGCGGAGGATCTTCTTGAGGCGCGACCGCTCGGTGTCGGGCAGCTTGCGGCTGATGCCGGTCATGCCGCCGCCGGGCACGAACACGAGGTACCGGCCGGCCAGCGTGACCTGGCTCGTGAGCCGGGCACCCTTGTGGCCGATCGGGTCCTTGGTGACCTGCACCAGGACGGAGTCGCCCGACTTGAGCGCCTGCTCGATCCGGCGCGGCTGGCCCTCCAGGCCCGCCGCGTCCCAGTTGACCTCGCCGGCGTACAGCACGGCGTTGCGGCCCTTGCCGACGTCGACGAACGCGGCCTCCATGGACGGCAGCACGTTCTGGACGCGGCCCAGGTACACGTTGCCGGCCATCGACGCCTGCGACTGCTGCGAGACGTAGTGCTCCACGAGCACGCCGTCCTCCAGCACCGCGATCTGCGTGCGGCCGTCCTTCTCGCGCACGATCATCGACCGCTGCACCGACTCGCGGCGGGCCAGGAACTCGGCCTCGGTGATGATCTGGCGGCGCCGGCCGTGGTCGCGACCCTCGCGGCGACGCTGACGCTTCGCCTCGAGACGGGTCGAGCCCTTCAGCGCGGTGACCTCGTCGCTGCGGCTCGTGCGGGCGGCCGCGGCCTCGGCCCGCTCGCCACGGGTGCCCCGGCGACGCCGGCGCCGACGACGGCTGCCGCCCTCGCCCTCGCCCTCGTCACCCTCCGCGGCATCCTGGCCGGCGTCCTCGGCGTCGCCTTCCTCGTCCGCGGACGACTGTGCGTCCGCGTCCTCCTCGGACTCGTCGTCCTGGTCCTCGTCCGCCGAGTCGTCCATGTCGTCCGCGCGGTTCGTGCGGCCGCCGCGGCGGCCCCGGCCACCCCGGCGACGACGACGGCGCGACGGGCGCACCTCCTCGTCGTCGTACTCCTCGAAGTCCTCCGGGGCGAGCTCCTCGAGCTCGACGCCCTCGGCGACCAGCTCCTCCTCGATGGCGCCGACCTCGTCGACCGCTGCCGCGTCGTCCTCGCTCAGCTCCGCGGCGATGAACTGCGGGGCGGCCGGGACGGTGGCCTCGGGAGCAGGCGTCTCGGCCGGCGCGTCGCCCGTGGGCTCGGCGTGGGCGGGCGCGCTCTCCTGCGCGGCGGGCTCGGCAACGGCCGGCTCGGTGCTCGGACCCGTGCGGCGCACGGCCCGGCGGGAACCCGACCGGCGGGTGCGGGGCTCCGCGACGGTCTCCGACCGCGCCTCCGTGGGCGCGACGGCGGGTGCCTCCGCGGCGGGCGCGTCGGCGACGGGCGCCTCGGCCTGCGGCGCGGGGGTCTCGGCCCGAGGGGCAGGCTGCTCGGCGGCCGGCTCGACGGGGCGGGCGACCGGACGCGCGAACGTCGGCGTCAGGTCCTGCGGGCGCGGCGGTCCGGCGGGGGCCTGCGCGCGGCGCGAACGGCGCGCCGACGAGTCGTCCGGCGCCTGGAACAGCAGCGCCGTGGTGGCCAGACGCGGCACGCGCGTGCCGGCCGTGGTCGCGGCGGGCGACGTCGCGGGCTGCGCGGGCGCCTCGGGCTGCTCGAACGCCGGGCGGCGGCCGCCACGACGCGTGCGGGCCCGCGCGTCGGGCTCGGCCGGGGCCTCGGCGGCGGGCGCTTCCGCAGCGGGCGTCTCGGCGGCAGCCGGCTCGACCGGGGCATCCTCGGCCGGCGCGGGCTCGACGGCCTGCTCCGCGACGGGCTTGCGGCGTGACCGGCTGCGCTTGGGCGCGGGCTCGGGCTCCGCCGTGGCCTCGGCCGACGGCTCTGCCGAGGCGGCCTCCGCCGTCGGCTCGGCCTTCCGGCGGGTCCGGCGCTTCGGCGCGGCCTTCTCCGTCGCTTCGGCGGGCTCGGCGGACGGGCCGCCGGGCAGCACGATGTCGTCGAGGCTCGCGACACCGCGGGCCGGCTCCTCGGCGGCAGCCTCGGCAGCGACGGGCTCCGGCAGGTCGAGGTCGAGCGGGGCGGCCTGCTCGGCGGGCGCCTCGGGCTCGACGGAAGCCTCGGGCTCCGCGGCAACCTCGGGCTCGGCCGCCACGACGGCCTCGGGCTCGACCGCGGGCTCGACGGCGGGAGCCGCGTCCGCGGTGATCTCCGTCTCAGCGGGCGCGATCTCCTCGGCCACGACGGGCTCCGCGGCGACCGGCCGGGCCGCCGTCGGCTCCTCGGCGGGAGCCGCAGCGGCGGGCGCCTCGGCCGCGGTGGGCGAGGAGACGCCGCGCGTGGCGCGACGGCGCGGGCGCTTGGTGGTGGGTTCACCGGCCGCGGGGGCCGCGGAGGTCGCGACCGCCGCGGTGCCGCCCGTGGTCACGGGCTGGCTCTCCGCCGGTGCCGCGGGGGCGTCGGACGGGCCGACGACGATGGGCTCGACGTTCGTCGCCGTCGAGACGACGGACCGTGTGGCCCGACGACGCGGGCGCTTGGCCGGCGTCGCGTCCGCCGGAGCCTCCCCACCAGTGGTGACCTGGGCGTTCGCCTCAGGTGCGTCGTGATCATCCTGTGACCCGATGGTCGAACCGGTGGTGCTGGAAGGCGTCACGTGAGGTGCTCCTGTAGCCGGCGTCCGCTCCACACCATGCGGACCGCCAGGCGGTCGGTCGTCCGGTGGATGCGCCGCGGCGAAGCGACACATCTGGACGGAAGTCTCGGCTGCGGCCCTGTTCCTGCGGTCTTCGCGGACGCCTGCGGCCACGTTCTGTCGTGACTGCGGCACCGCGTGCGGATCGCGGGCAGTGTTGGACTCTGCAGTCCACGCAGGGATGTGGCCTGCGCGGGTTCGACCAGTATCGCACAGGAGACCATGCCTGCACCGCCCGCATCTGAGCCTTGGGCAACAAAGAGCCAAACCGCGCTCCAAGTCCGTGTACAGTGCCTTGTGAAGACATTCACAAGCGACGCCTTCACCCCGTGGCAACGCGCGGACCTGGCAGATCAGGCCTAGCGTCCCAAGGGAAGAAGCCGTTTCGGAGACACACCTCAGGAGCCCGGAGTGGAAGCTCTCGACCTGGCACGCTGGCAGTTCGGCATCACCACCGTCTATCACTTCATCTTCGTCCCGCTCACGATCGGGCTGGCCCCGCTCGTCGCGATCATGCAGACCGCCTGGGTCCGGACGGGGAACGAGCGGTGGCTGAGGCTGACCAAGTTCTTCGGCAAGCTCTTCCTGATCAACTTCGCGCTCGGCGTCGTGACGGGCATCGTCCAGGAGTTCCAGTTCGGCATGAACTGGAGCGAGTACTCCCGGTTCGTCGGCGACGTGTTCGGCGCCCCGCTGGCCATGGAGGCCCTCGCCGCGTTCTTCGTGGAGTCGACGTTCCTCGGCCTGTGGATCTTCGGCTGGGACCGCCTGAACAAGAAGGTGCACCTGGCCTGCATCTGGGCCGTGGCGATCGCGGTGAACCTGTCGGCCTTCTTCATCCTGGCCGCCAACTCGTGGATGCAGCACCCCGTGGGCGCCCGGTACAACCCCGAGACCGGCCGCGCCGAGATGGAGTCCATCTGGGCGATCCTCGCCAACAACACGCTGTGGGCGGCCTTCCCGCACGCGGTCGCGGCCGCGTTCCTGACGGCCGGGACGTTCGTGGCGGGCATCGCCACGTGGTGGATGGTGCGGCTGGCCCGGACCAAGAAGCCCGAGTCCGTCGAGCTCGCCCGGAACGTGTACCGCCCCGCCGTGATCCTCGGCACAGTGGTCATGCTGGTGGCCGGCGTCGGCGTGGCGCTGACGGGCGACGCCCAGGGCAAGCTGATGTTCGAGCAGCAGCCCGGGAAGATGGCGTCGGCCGAGGCGCTGTGCGAGGGCGAGGAAGCGGCGAACTTCTCGATCCTCACGATCGGCGACCTGTCCAACTCGTGCGAGGGCGTGCGGCACATCCTGGAGGTGCCCGGCCTGGCCAGCTACCTCGGCACGGGGCACTTCTCCGGACCGGAGAGCTTCCTGCCCGGCGTGAACGACGTGCAGCAGGAGTACTCCGAGCGGTACGGCGAGACCGACGACGACGGCAACGCCATCTCGTACACGCCGAACCTCGCCGTCACCTACTGGAGCTTCCGGCTCATGATCGGGTTCGCCGCCGGGTCCGCGCTGCTCGCCCTGGCCGCCCTCTGGTTCACCCGCGGCGGCCGCGTCAGCGACAACAAGTGGCTCGCCCGCATCGGCCTCATCGCGATCCCCACACCGTTCCTCGCCTCGTCGTTCGGCTGGATCTTCACCGAGATGGGCCGCCAGCCCTGGGTGGTGGCGCCCAACCCCACCGGCATCGACCAGATCCGCCTGCTCACCATGCGCGGCGTATCGGAGGTGGTGAGCCCGGGCATGGTGCTCACCTCGATGATCGTCTTCACGCTGCTCTACGGCGTGCTGGCCGTGGTCTGGTACCGCCTCATCCACCGGTACGCGATCGAGGGCGTGCCCACGACCGTCCGCGACGAGTCGCCCGAGGCCGCCCCGGACGACTCCGACCGGCCCCTCTCGTTCGCGTACTGAGGATGCTCCCGCCCCGCAAGACCCCCGACCTCCAGACCCTTCAGACCCTTCAGACCCTTCAGACCCTTCAGACAAGGAAGTGACCGTGGACCTCGCACTCCTGTGGTTCTTCATCATCGCGATCCTGTGGACCGGGTACCTCGTGCTCGAGGGGTTCGACTTCGGCGTCGGGATGCTCATGTCCCTGCTCCCCCGTGGCAGGGCGGAGCACCGGGAGAAGGAACGTCGGGTCCTCCTGAACACCATCGGACCCGTCTGGGACGGCAACGAGGTGTGGCTGATCACCGCGGGCGGCGCCACCTTCGCGGCGTTCCCCGAGTGGTACGCCACCCTGTTCTCCGGGTTCTACCTGCCGCTGCTCGTCATCCTGGTGGCACTGATCGTGCGCGGTGTCGCCATCGAGTACCGCGGCAAGATCTCCGACGCCCTCTGGGCACGGCGCTGCGACGTCGCGATCCAGGTGGGTTCCTGGGTGCCCGCCCTGCTCTGGGGCGTGGCGTTCGCCAACCTGGTCCGCGGTGTCCAGCTCGACGAGGCGCACCAGTACGTGGGCGGGTTCTGGGCCCTGATCAACCCGTTCTCGCTGCTCGGCGGCGCCACGACACTCGTGCTGTTCCTGCTGCACGGGTCCGTGTTTGTGGCGCTGAAGACCGACGGTGAGATCCGGGCCCGGGCGCGGCGGTTCGCCGGCGTGCTGTCGCTGGTGGCCCTGCTGGTGGCCGGCGGGTGGGCTCTCTGGGCACAGCTCGCGTTCTCCGTGACCTGGACCTGGGCGGCCGTGGCGGTCGCCGCGCTGGGCCTGGTCGGCGTCGCGCTGACGAACCGGGTCGGGCGCGAGGGCTGGGCCTTCGGGCTGTCGGCCGTGGCGATCGTCGCGGCCGTGGTGCTGATCTTCGGCTCCATGTTCCCTGACGTCATGCCCGGCCTGGACGGCGGGAACTCCCTGACCATCGCCGAGGCGTCGTCGACCCCGTACACCCTGACCATCATGACCTGGGTGGCCGCGTTCCTCACTCCCCTGGTGATCCTCTACCAGGGGTGGACCTACTGGGTCTTCCGGCGCCGGCTCACGGTGGACCACATCCCCGCGCCGGCCGGCCTGACCTGGAAGAAGATCAAGGAGTCGGCGTTCTGAGCCGGACCCCGGACAGGTACGGGAACATCACGTCATGAAGCCCCTCGACCCCCGCCTGCTGCGGCAGGTGCACGCGGCCCGCTGGTACGTGGCGCTCACGGTCGGGCTCGGCGTGGCCGCCGCCGGGCTGATCGTGGCGCAGGCGCTCCTCATCGCCGCGATCCTGACGCCGGTGGTGCGCGGGGACGGCGTTGCCGGGCCGGAGCTGGTGCGCTCCGTCGCGTGGCTCGCGTTCGTCGTCGCGGGGCGCGCCGCCGTCGCCTGGGCCCAGGAGCGGTACGCGCTGCGCGCGGCCGCCCGCACCATCGCCGAGCTGCGGCGCGCCGTGGTGGAGGCGTGGGCGCTGCGCGGCCCGCGGGCGAGCTGGCCGACGGCGGACGGCGGTGGTGTCGCAGGCGGTCCGGCGGCGACAGACGGCGCGGCGCCCGGCATCAGTACGGCGGACGGCGGCGCGGCGGCGAACATCCCCGCCGCGGCGTCGGGCAACGGGAGCGGGGCGAGCCCCGAGGCCGAGGTCGCGACCCTCGCGACGCGCGGCCTGGACGCGCTGGAGCCGTATCTCGTGCGGTACGTGCCGCAGCTCGTGCTGACGGCGCTGCTCACCCCCGCCCTCGTGTGCGTGGTGTTCGGCCTGGACTGGGTCTCGGCCGTCATCGCGATCGTGACGCTGCCGCTCGTGCCCGTGTTCATGGTGCTCGTGGGGCGGCTGACGGCGGGAACCTCGGAGCGCCGCCTCGCCACCGTGGAGCGGCTCGGCGCCCAGGTGCTCGACCTGGTCGCCGGGCTCCCGACCCTGCGCGCCTTCGGCCGGTCGTTCGGGCCGGGCGAACGGGTGCGCGCGCTGGGCGACGCCTCGCGCAGGGCCACGATGGGCACGCTGCGGATCGCGTTCCTGTCCTCGATGGTGCTGGAGCTGCTCACCACGCTGTCGGTGGCGATCATCGCCGTGGGCGTCGGACTGCGGCTCGTGGAGGGCGCCATGCTGCTGGAGCCGGCGTTGGCGGTGCTGGTGCTGGCGCCGGAGATCTATCTGCCGCTGCGGCGCGTGGGGGCCGAGTTTCATGCGTCGGTGGACGGGGTGGCGGCTGTGGATCGGGCTTTTGCTCTGCTTGGTTCTGGTTCCTCCGGTCCGGTCCGGTCGGAGGGCGAGGACGTCCCTGCGCCGCCTCGCTCACGCTCGCTCGTTCCTCGCTCCCTCCGCTACGGCTTGACGGCGGCGCAGGGACGTCCTCGCCCTCCGACCTCGGCTGGTGACTCGCCTCCTGGGGTGGGTGGCGACAGCGACGCCGATGGTGGGGTGGGTGGCAGGGGTCTGGGGCCGGCGGGTGGGGGCGGCGCTGCGGTGGGTGCACGGCGCGAGGGTGACGCTCTTCGTGCGGAGGCCGTGGTGTTGGAGGGGGTTTCCGTGCGGGCCGGGGGGCGGGGGGTGGTCGCTCCTGCCGGGTTGTCGGCTCGGATTCCGCTCGGAGCCGGGGGCGCGGGCGGGGGCCGCGGCGGTACGGGTGGGTTGGTCGTCGCGCTGCGGGGGCCCAGCGGTGCGGGGAAGTCGACCGCCGTGCTCACGATTCTCGGGCTGCTGGCACCGGATGCCGGGCGGGTGGGTCTGCTCCTGGGCGACGGCACGTTCCGCGACCTGGCCGACGCGTCCGCCGACGACCTCTCGGGCTGGTGGGCCGGGCTCACCTGGGTGCCGCAGCGGCCCGCGCTCCCGCCGGGGCGGCTCCGGGACGTCGTGCTGGAGGGGGCCCGGACCGGTGTCTCGGACGCGGACGGCGACCTGGCCCTCGCCGGGGCGGCGCGGTTGACCGGGCTGGACGCCGTCGTCGGCTCGCTGCCCGACGGGTGGGACACCCGCGTCGGGCTCGGCGGGGTGGGGCTGTCCGTGGGGCAGCGCCAGCGGGTCGCGCTCACGTCCGCCCTGCTCGACGACGCGACCGCCCGGCCGCTGGTGATCCTCGACGAGCCGACCGCGCACCTCGACGCGCGTGGCGAGCAGGCCGTGCTCGACACGGTCCGGGCCTGGCGCGACGCCGGGCGGACCGTGCTCGTCGTCGCGCACCGGGCATCGCTGCTCGCCCTCGCGGACCAGGTGATCGACGTCCGCTCGGCGGCGGACCCGACGGACGCGACGGACCCGACGGACCGGGCGGACTCGCCGGGCTCGTCGGACGCCGCGGACCCGACAGAGCCGGCCACGCCCGCGGGCGGTGCGCCCGGCTCCGCGGACGGGCCGGCGTCCGACCTCGCGATCGACCGGGGGACACGATGACCGACCAGCTGACCCGGGAGCCGGCCCGTCCGACCTCCCCCACGCCCGGACCGGGCCGCGATCCGCTGCGGCGCATCCTGCCGCTGCTGGAGGTCCGGCCCGGCAAGGTCGCCGCGGCGATCGCGCTGGGCGTGCTGGCCCTGGCCTGCGCGATCGGGCTCGCCGCCGTCGCCGCCTGGCTGGTCGCCCGCGCGTCGCAGATGCCGCCGGTGCTCACCCTCTCGGTGGCGGTCGTGTCGGTGCGGGCCTTCGGCATCGGGCGCGGCGTGCTGCGCTACTGCGAGCGCCTCGCCTCGCACGACGTCGCCCTGCGGGGCATGGCCGCCCTGCGCGCCAACCTGTACGAGCGGCTGGCCGCGGACGACCGGCCGGTCACCGTCCGGCGCGGCGAGCTCCTGGCGCGGATCGGGCAGGACGTCGACGACGTCGGTGACGTCGTGGTGCGCGCGATGGTGCCCGCCGGCGTCGCGGTGGTGACGTCGCTCGGCTCCGTGATCCTGCTGGGTGTGCTGCTGCCCGCCGCGGGCGTGGCGCTGGCGTTCTGCCTGGTGCTGGCGGGCGTCGTGACGCCCTGGCTCGCCGCGCGGGCCGCGGCCCGGACCGAGGCGCGGGGCGCGGCGGCCCGCGGCGAGGTCACGGCGCTGTCGCTGGAGCTCCTGGAGGAGTCGGCGCCGCTGCGCGTCGCGGGTCGGTTCGACGCGCGGCTGGCCGACCTGGACGCCGCCGACGCGCGCCTGTCCGCCGTCGCCGACGACGGCGCCCGCACCTCCGGCCGCGCCGCCGCTCTGGGGGCGCTGGCCCAGGGCCTCGCGGTGCTGGCGTCGCTGGCGTTCGGGATCCCGGCGGCGCTGGCCGGGACGCTGTCGCCCGAGGCGCTGACGGTGATCGTGCTGACGCCGCTCGCCGTGTTCGAGGCGACCGCGGGGCTGCCCGCCGCTGCGGTCCAGCTGCACCGGTCGCGCGAGGCGGCGCGGCGGCTGCTGGCACTGCTGCCCGCCGACCAAGCTGACGTGTCAGACACACAGGTCACTCGGGGGATCTGTGCGTCTGACACGTCGGGGGGTGGTGCCGACGCGGCGCTGCTCACCCTCAGTGACGTCGCCGCGGGCTGGCCCGGTGCGGACGGCGGGCCGGTCGTGGCCGTCGAGGGGGTGTCCCTCACACTGCGGCCGGGGTCGGTCGTCGCGCTGGCGGGCGCGTCCGGCGTCGGCAAGACGACCCTGCTGATGACGACGGCCGGGCTGATCGCTCCCGTGGCCGGCATCGTCGAAAGGTCGGTAGATCGTCAGGTGATCGGCGGCCCGGACTACCGATCACCTGACGGTCCACCGACCGAGCGGGTCCCGGACGCGCTGTTCGTCGCCGAGGACGGGCACGTGTTCGACACCACCGTGCTGGAGAATCTCCGGGTCGCGCGCGGGGACGTCACCGCGGACGAGGCCCGCGGGGCGCTCGACGCCGTCGGGCTGGGCGACTGGCTCGCCGCGCTGCCGACCGGCCTGGACACCGTGGTCGGCACGGACGCGGCGGCGGTCTCGGGCGGCGAGCGCCGTCGGCTGCTGGTGGCGCGGGCCCTGCTGGCGCCTGCCCGGGTGCTGCTCGTGGACGAACCGGCCGAGCATCTCGACGGGCGGACCGCCGACGCGCTGGTGGACGCCGTCGCCGCGCACGCCCGCGCGACGGGCCGCGCGGTGCTGCTGGCCACGCACCGGCTGACGCCGCTCGCCGTCGCGGACGAGGTGCTGCTCCTGGCGGACGGTACAGCGGGCGCACCGGACTCGGCCGGGGCACCGGCAACCGTCGTGGCCCGGGGCCGGCACGAGGACCTGCTCGCCACGGATCCGGCCTACGCCTGGGCGGCCGCGCAGGAGGCCTGACCGCCACGACGCCGGTCGACCATGCACCTGCTGCCAGACGGAACCGCGGCCTGGCAGTAACTGCATGGTCGTTCGCGGCAGGCTCGCACCACCGACCTGCCGACCCGCCGTCAGCCGCGCGCCGCCGGGAGCCGGACCGTGACGCAGAGGCCGCCGCCGGCCCGGGGTTCGAGGGCGAGGGTCCCGTCGTGCGCCTCGGTGATGCTCCGGACGATGGCGAGGCCCAGGCCGACGCCGACGTGGTCACCGTCGGCTCGCCTGGCGCGTGCCCGCTCGGTGCCGCGCTGGAACGGCTCGGCGAGCGTGGTCACCAGCCCCGCGGTGAGCCGCTCCCCCGTGTTCTCGACCGTGAGCGTCACCCCCTCGGGTGCCGCCCCGGTGCGGACCAGCACCGTTCCGGCGGCGCCGTCCGGCAGGTTGTGGACGATCGCGTTGTGCACCAGGTTCGTGGTGAGCTGCAGCAGGAGTGTCGGTGACCCGGTCGTGGGGGCGACGTCGCCCGTGGTCTCGATCGTGACGCCGCGCCGGCCGGCGAGGGGCAAGAGCGTCTCGGTGGCCTCTTCGGCCAGCAGGGACAGGTCGATGCGTTCCGGCGTGAAGGACCGCTGGTCGGCGCGGCTGAGCACGAGCAGGGCCTCGGTGAGGTCGATCGCCCGGGAGTTGACGGCGTGCAGCCGCTCGACGAGGTCGCCCGGGGCGCCGTCCGGGTCCCTGCGGGCCACGTCGAGGAAGGTCTGGGTGATGGCCAGCGGGGTGCGCAGCTCGTGGGAGGCGTTGGCGGCGAACCGGCGCTGCTCCGCGACGTGCGACTCCAGCCGGGCGAGCATGGCGTCGAAGGCGTCGGCGAGCTCGCGGAACTCGTCCCGGCGGCCGGGCAGATGGATCCGGTGCGCGAGCGAACCGCCCGCGGCCCGCCGCGTGGCGTCGGTGACCTGCGCCAGCGGGGCGAGCATGCGGCCCGCGAGGAACCACCCGCCCACCAGGCCGAACACCAGCAGGAACGTCATCACCACGAGGGCGGCCGGGACGAACACCCGCGGCCCCCAACCGCCGATGAACACCCGGGGGTTGAGGAGCTCGCGCAGCGTGTCGATGCCGGCCGAGGGCGGGAACCGCAGCAGGAACGCCCACACGACGCCCAGCACGAGGGTGCCGGCCAGCATGAGGAACCCCGTGTAGCTCAGCGTGAGCTTGAGGCGGACGCTCAGGCCGGGCGCCCTATCCACGGCCGGCTTCCGCGGGCGCCGGCAGGTCGATCCGGTAGCCCACGCCCGGCACGGTGGCGATGACCCAGGGCTCGCCGAGCCGTTTGCGCAGCGCCGAGACCGTGATGCGCACGGCGTTGGTGAAGGGGTCGGCGTTCTCGTCCCACGCCCGCTCCAGCAGGTCCTCGGCGCTGACGATGCCGCCGTCGGCGGCCATGAGCACCTCCAGCACGGCGAACTGCTTGCGCGTGAGCGGCACGTACCGGCCGTCGCGGTAGACCTCGCGGCGGAACGGGTCGAGCCGCAGGTCCGCGATCTCCCGCACGGGCGGGCGGTGGTGGGCCCGACGCCGGTCGAGCGCCCGCAGCCGCAGCACGAGCTCGCGCAGCTCGAACGGCTTGGTGAGGTAGTCGTCAGCACCCAGCTCGAACCCGGACGCCTTGTCGTCGAGCCGGTCGGCGGCCGTGAGCATCAGGATCGGCATGCCGCTGCCGGACGCGACCACGGTCCGGGCGATCTCGTCCCCCGAGGGTCCGGGGATGTCGCGGTCGAGCACCGCGATGTCGTAGGCGTTGACGCTCAGCAGCTCCAGCGCCGTGTCGCCGTCACCCGCGACGTCGGCGGCGATCGCCTCCAGGCGCAGGCCCGCGCGGATGCCCTCCGCCATCTCGGGTTCGTCCTCGACGATCAGCACACGCATGCCCTCGATGCTACGGACCGGCGGTATATCGCGGGCGTATCAAAATTCGCATACACGCCCGCAACGGCGTGCCGCCTTGGCTGGCGCCATGTCCTCCAGCAGACGAGCACCGGCGACGGCGGCCGACCGGCCGGCCGCCACGCAGCCCACCACCGGGCCCTCCACCGCACGCACCGCGGAACCCACGACGCACGGCGCGACCGACCAGCCCCTGGCCGCCAGCGCGCGCGGCCTGACCAAGACCTACGGCCGGGGCGAGGCCCAGGTGCACGCCCTGCGCGGCGTCGACCTCGACGTCCCGCGCGGGCGGTTCACCGCGATCATGGGCCCGAGCGGATCGGGCAAGTCCACGCTGATGCACTGCCTGGCCGGGCTGGACCGCCCGAGCGGCGGCACCGTCGCCGTGGGCGGCACCGACCTCGGGTCGCTCGGCGACGACGCCCTGACGGTCTTCCGCCGCGAGCACATCGGCTTCGTGTTCCAGTCGTTCAACCTGTTGCCGATGCTCACGGCACGCCAGAACATCCTGCTCCCCCTGGAGCTCGCCCACCCGCGGACCGACGACGCCGCCCGCGAGCGCGCGCACGAGCTCGCCGACAGCCTCGGCGTGGCGGACCGGCTCGACCACCGGCCCGCGGAGCTGTCGGGCGGCCAGCAGCAGCGGGTCGCGATCGCCCGGGCCCTGATCACCCGGCCGAGCCTCCTGTTCGCCGACGAGCCCACCGGCAACCTGGACAGCACCACGTCGGCGGAGGTGCTGGACCACCTGCGGCGGTCGGCGCGCGAGCTCGGGCAGACCGTCGTGATGGTCACCCACGAGCCGGACGCCGCGGCGTACGCCGACGACGTGGTCACCGTGCAGGACGGGCTGATCGCCTGATGCGCACCGTCCTGCTGCAGTCGCTGCGCCGCCACCTGCGCCGGTACGTCGCGGCCGCGATCGCCGTGGTGGTCGCCGTCGCCTTCGTCGTGGCGGTCGGCGTGCTCACGACCGGCGTGCGGACCGGGATCACCGCCGGCGCCGGGTCGCAGTTCGCGGGCGCCGACCACGTGGTCCGGGACCTCGGCACCCAGAACGCGATCACCTACGCCGCGCAGCACGGCGACGACGTCGCCGTCCTCGGCTCGGCCACCCTGCCGCTACGGGCCGGCGCCGAGCAGGCCCCCGGCAAGTTCGTCGGGAACATCGCCGCCGCGCCGCGGCTGCGCTGGCAGACGCTCGACTCCGGCCGCTTCCCGGAGCGCACCGGCGAGGCCGTCGTCGACGTGTGGACCGCCCAGGACATGGAGATCTCCGTGGGCGACGAGATCACGCTCGGGGCCGGGTCGACCGCCGCCGACCTGCGGGTGGTGGGCATCGTGGCGGCGTCCGCGAACCTGGGCCAGGCCGCGGTCTACGTCACCTTCGAGCAGCTGCTGAACTGGCGCGACGACGAGACCCTCCTGCTGGACCGGGCGGTGGTCGTCGGGGACACCGGCCCGCTGCCCGACGGCGCGACGGCGGTCACGCCCGAGGAGCACGCGGCCGAGAGCATGGCCCAGCACACCAACAACGTGAACGTCCTGTCGCTGCTGCTGCTGGTCTTCGCCGGCATCGCGCTCCTCGTCTCGGTGCTGGTCATCGCGAACACGTTCTCGATCCTCTTCGCCCAGCGGGTGCGCGACCTCGCGCTGCTGCGCTGCGTCGGCGCCACGCGCCGGCAGGTCATGGGGTCGGTGCGGCGGGAGGCCGCCGTCGTCGGGGTGCTCGCCTCGCTGGTCGGGGTCGCGGTCGGCACCGGCGCCGGCTACGGCCTGGTCGCCCTGGTCGACGCGCTCACGCGGCAGAGCCCGCTGTCCGCTCCCGCGCGGCTCCCGGGCTGGTGGCTGCTGGGCGGGTTCGCGGTAGGGCTGGTGGTGACGGCGGTCGCGTCCTGGCTGCCGACCCGGCGCGTCGTCCGGATCAGCCCGCTGGCGGCGCTGCGGCCCGACGGCGCCGTGGACGTGCGGTCGGGCGCGGGCCGGAACCGGGTGGCGCTCGGGGCGCTGTTCCTGGCCGGCGGCGTCGTGCTGCTGGCGGTGGCGGCCGTGCGGGACAGCACCGTCAGCATGGTGGCCGGCGGCGGCACGCTGTTCGCGGGCGTGCTCCTCCTCGGTCCCCTGGTGGTCCCGCGGGTGGTGCGGGTCGTCGGGGCGCTGCTCGGCCCCGGCGGGCGGCTCGCCACGGAGAACGCCGTGCGCAACCCCCGCCGGACCGCGACCACCACGGCGTCCCTGCTGGTCGGCGTCACCCTGACGACGGCGGTGCTCACCGGGCTGGCCACCACGCGCGCCTCGGTGGACGCGAACCACGGCACCGCGCACCCGCTCGACGTCGCGCTCACCTCGTGGACCGGGCCTCTGGACGCCGCCGCGCTGGACCGGGTGCGGGCCACGCCCGGCGTGGGCGAGGCGATCGCCGTCGACGGCGTGCTGGTGGACCTGGCAGGGGCCGAGGGCGCCGGATCGGGCGGGGCCGGCCGGCCGCTCCTGCTGCTCGGCGCGCCCGACGCGGATCAGGTCGCCCGCGACGGCGGGGCGTTCGCGCGGGTCGAGCCGGGCACGGTCGCGCTGGACGCGGACGTGTACGGCGAGGACCCGGCGGAGCGGCTGGGCGACGGGACCGCCGGCACGGTGACGGCGAGCGCCGGCGGGGACGGCGAGCACGACGTCGCCGCCTCGCCCGTTCAACTGCGAGTCACCACGGGCACGGGCTGGGGCGGGGCGGGCATCGTCGCCCCGGAGACGCTGACGGACCTGGGCACGCCGCGGACGTACGCGGTGTGGGTCCGCGCCTCGGCCGACGCCGACCCGGTCGCGCTCCTCGCGGACATGGACACGCTGGCGGACGACATCGGCGCCGACGTCGACAACGGGCTGCGGGCCGAGGTCGCCGACCACCAGATGCTGGGGACCATCACCGCCGCGACGCTCGGGCTGCTGGGCATCTCCGTGGTGATCGCGCTGATCGGGATCGCGAACACGCTGGGCCTGTCCGTGCTGGAACGGGTCCGCGAGCACGCGATGCTGCGCGCGCTCGGGCTCACCCGGCGGCAGCTGCGGCGGATGCTGGCGGCCGAGGCCGTGCTGCTGTCGGTGACCGCGACCCTGCTCGGCACCGTGCTCGGCGTGGGGTTCGCCTGGGTCGGCTACGAGACGTTCGTCCAGGCGGCGCTCGACGCCGCGACCTGGCGCGTCCCGTGGGTCCAGCTCGCCGCCGTCCTCCCCGTGGGAGCCCTGGCGGGGCTCGCGGCCGCCGTCCTCCCGGCCCGCCGGGCGGCCGCCGTCACGCCGACGGCGGCCCTGACCCTCGACTGACGCCGCCGGGCCGCACCACCCCCGGTGTTGACCACAGCGGTTGCTGCCAGGCGGAGGGCCCAGGTGGCAGCAGCTGCTGTGGTCAACACCGGTGGGTCAGCCGGGAGGTCAGCCCCGGGAGGTCAGCCGGCTCGGGTCTCCAGGACTGCCATGGCGGCGGCACGGCCCGGGATGCCGCTCACGCCACCGCCGCGGCGGGCGCCGGCGCCCGCGAGCAGCACCCGCGGGTGCGCCGTCGCCACGCCCCAGCGCTCGGCGGCACTGGGCGCGGACCCGGGGTCGACCCAGGTCGCGGCCCCGCTCCCGGCTCCACCGTCAGCCCCGTGCCGAGCCCCGGTCCCACCCGCCGCACCCGGCGCGTCGGACCCGTGCTCTGCGAACGGCCAGCTCAGGTCGCGGTGGAAGATGTGCCCGCCCGGCAGCCCCACGTCGCCCTCCAGGTCCACGGGGGTGCGCACCTCCAGGCAGGGCGCGCCGTCGGCGTCGAGCGCGAGCACGTCCTCGATGGGCTCGGCCAGCACGGTGTTCAGGGACGCGAGGGTGGCCCTCAGGGCCCGCTCGCGGGCGCCGTCCGGGTCGGCGCGGAAGAGCCGGGCCGGCATGTGCAGGCCGAACAGCGTGATGGTCTGCGCCTCGGTCGCGGCGAGCTCCGGGCCGAGGATCGTCCGGTCGGACAGCGTGTGGCAGTAGATCTCGCTGGGCGGCAGGTCGGGGATGCGCCCGGCGGCGGCCTGCGCGTACGCGTCCTGGAGCTGGGTCAGCGACTCGTTGACGTGCAGCGTGCCGCTGAACGCTGCCACGGGGTCCACGTCGTCGCGGAGCCGGGGCAGCCGGCTCAGCAACATGTTCACCTTGAGCTGGGCACCCTCGGGCCCCGGCCCGGCAGCCCCGGCCGGTTCCGCGGTGGCCGAACCGGAGGCCGCACCCCGCCCGGCCACGGCGAGCAGCCGCTCCAGCTCCGCCGGCGCGCACCCCGCGAGCACGTGCCCGGCGGTCACGCCCCGGGTGCGCCCGTCGGCGTCGGTCCAGGCCACCTCGGCGCCCACGGCCCCGGGGTCGACGGCGGTGACGGTCGCCGAGGTGACGATCGTGGCGCCGGCCGCGACCGCGGCGTCGCGCAGGGCGCCGGAGACGGCGCCCATGCCGCCCACCGGCACGTCCCAGTCGCCGGTCCCGTTGCCGATCACGTGGTAGAGGAAGCAGCGGTTCTGCCGCAGGGACGGCTCGTCGACGTCGGCGAACGTGCCGATCAGGCCGTCGGTCGCGGCGACGCCCCGCACGACGTCGTCGGCGAAGGTACGGCGCAGCACCTCACCGAGCGGCTCCTCGAAGAGCGCGCGCCAGGCATCGTCGCCCACGCCGTCGGCCACGAGGTGCCGCACCGCGGATCGCGGGAGCAGGGGTTCGGTGAGCGTCGGCGCGAGGCGGCGGGCCACCTCGGCGGTCATCCGGTAGAACCGGCCCCAGGCCTCGAAGTCGGCGTCGGATCCGGTGAGGCGCCGGAACGAGGCGCGCGTGGCGGCGTCGTCCTGCGTGTCGACCAGCAGGCCGCCGTCGGCCACGGGCGTGTACGACGACCAGCGGCGCCGCACGAGGCGGACCGGCAGGCCGAGCTCGTCGACGATCCGGTGCGGCAGGAGCGAGACGAGGTAGGAGTAGCGCGACAGACGGGCGTCGACGCCCGCGAACGGCCGGGCCGAGACGGCGGCGCCGCCCACGTGGTCGGCACGCTCCAGGACGAGGACCGAGCGTCCGCCGCGGGCCGCGTAGGCCGCCGCGGTGAGGCCGTTGTGACCGCCACCCACGACGACGACGTCATACCGGGCGCGCAGGGGGTCGAGCAGGGAATCGGGCATGCACGCCATGGTGACACGCGGCACTCATTGCCAGGAACGTTCCATCACGAGACGGTATGTGACCTAATCGTGACATTTCCGCAACGGACGAGTACGGTCGATCTCGCCGCTCCAGAAACGGGGAGGTCCAGGCCCGGACGCCGAATCCTGTCACCGGTCCTGAGCAGCCAGAACGTGACAGGGGCGGGGGAACCAGGTAAGCCGGGCACGCGAGTGTCCTCGGGGTGAAGCCTCCTTGTGAGGCCGGGTGATCGCTCTCCCCATCCGAACCCGACAGCTCACCTCGTAGGCGTCCGAGGAGATCACTGGTGACCGTACTCACCGACCGCACCCACGACTGGGCGGACGACCAGGCAAACCGACCCAGCAACCGGGGGCGGCACCGCGCCGAGGGCCCCGCTCTCACCCCCTTCACCGCCCTGACCCAGACAGCAGCCGAGAATGCCGCCCGTACCGGCGCCATCGCGGTCGTCACGTCCGGCATGCTCGCGTCGGTCTTCACCCAGACCGCCCACACCGCGCCTGCCGAGTCCCACACCCAGACCACGCTCGCCAACAAGACGTTCGACACCAAGACCCGTGCGGGTCTCGCCGAGAACCTCGTGACCAAGGTCCAGGTCGCCCACGACGCCGACTTCCAGGCCGAGCAGGGCCACGTCACCGTGACCCCGTACGCCGAGACCGAGGCCGGCATCGCCGAGGCCAAGGCGAAGGCCGAGGCCGAGGCTCGCGCCAAGGCAGAGGCGGAAGCCAAGGCGAAGGCCGAGGCGGAGGCGAAGGCCGCCGCCGAGGCTGCCGCGGCAGCGGCCGCCGAGGCCGAGGCCGCCGTGGCGGCAGCCGCCGAGTCCTCCGCGGACCTGGGGCAGCAGGCCGTCAACCTCGCCCTCGAGTACGTGGGCGTGCCCTACGTGTGGGGCGGAGCCTCCCCCAGCGGCTTCGACTGCTCCGGGCTCATCCAGTACGTCTACGCCCAGCTCGGGGTCAGCCTCCCGCACAGCTCGGCCTCGATGTCGACCGTCGGCTACCAGGTCTCCGCCGCGGAGGCCCAGCCGGGCGACATCGTCTGGACGTCCGGCCACGTCTCGCTCTACGCGGGCGACGGCATGGTCGTCGAGGCCCAGCAGGAGGGCGTCCCCGTGCACTACACGGAGATGTGGCAGACCAACCCGGTCTTCATCCGGGTGACGGGCTGACGCCTCCCGCGTCGCACTTCGGGGCGCCCGTCCCGGCCGTCCGAGGAGGATCCTCGGCAGGCCGGACGGGCGCTCTGCTTCGTGTCCCGGTCGGGTAACGTCCCCGGCGTGAAGATCCTCGTACCGGACGTGCCCTTCGACCTCGACTTCCCGTCCCTGCTGCCCGACGGCGGCGCCTCCTTCGCGCCCGGCGGCACCGACACCGTCGCCACCTACGCGATGAACGAGCCGATCCCCGCCGAGCACACCGACGCCGAGCTGCTCGTCACCTGGTCCAGCCCGCCCAAGATCGTGGCCGACGCCGCCGAGCGGCTGACCGGCCTGCGCTGGGTGCAGACCCTCTCCGCGGGACCGGACGTCGCGCTGCGCTCCGGGTTCGCACCCGACGTGGTCATCTCCTCCGGGCAGTCCCTGCACGACGACACCGTCACCGAGCACGCGCTGGCCCTGATCCTCGCGTCGGTCCGCCGGATCGACGTGTCACTGGCCGCGCAGCGGGAGCACCGCTGGGCCAAGGAGATCGCGTTCGCCCAGGCCGACGGCGTCACCGGCCGCGAGTACTCGCTCGACGGCGCGCGCGTGACGATCTGGGGCTTCGGGTCCATCGCGCTACGCCTGGCACCCCTGCTGACCGCGCTCGGCGCGCAGGTCACGGGCGTCGCCTCGCGGGCGGGCGAGCGCTCCGGCTACCGGGTGGTCGACGCCGGCGGCCTCGACGCGCTGCTGGCCGAGACCGATCTGCTCGTCTCGCTCCTGCCCGCCGTGCCTGCGACGCGGCACATCCTCGACGCCCGGCTGCTCGGCCTGCTGCCGCCGTCCGCGCGGTTCGTGAACGTCGGCCGCGGCGCGACCGTGGACGAGGCCGCGCTGGAGGACGCCCTGCGCTCCGGGCGGCTGGCCGGCGCGGCGCTCGACGTCATGGAGACCGAGCCGCTGCCCGCCGACTCGCCGCTGTGGGACGTGCCGAACCTGATCCTCACGCCGCACGTCGCGGGCGGACGGCCCCGCGGCGCGGCCCGCTTCCTGGCCGAGCAGCTCACGGCCTGGCGCACGGGCAGCGACCTCCGCAACGTCGCGACCCGCTCCTGACGCCTCGTCGAGTGCTGGGTATGTGTTGCTCCGAGCGCTTGGAACCAACACATACCCAGCACTCAACGGTGCGGGGCGGACGGTCAGAGACCGCGCGGGCGCGGCTGGCAGACCGGGCAGCTGAACGACGACCGATTCATGAACGCGTCGCGGCGCACCAGCGCACCGCAGCGGCGGCACTCCTCGTTCTCCCGGCCGTACACGGCGAGCGACCGGTCGAAGTACCCCGACTGGCCGTTGACGTTGACGTACAGCTCGTCGAAGCTCGTGCCGCCCTGGGCGAGCGCCTCGCGCATCACCTCGGCCGCCGAGTCCAGCACGCGGCGCACGTCCGCCACCCGGAGCTTGTCGGTCGCCCGGGCCCAGTGCACCTGCGCTCGCCACAGCGCCTCGTCGGCGTAGATGTTGCCCACGCCGGACACGACCGTCTGGTCCAGCAGCGCGCGCTTGACCTGTGTCCGACGGCGGCGGAACCGGCCCACCAGGGCGTCCAGGTCCAGGTTCGGGTCGAGCAGGTCGCGCGCGATGTGTGCCACCGGCTCGGGCAGCACGGGCAGGTCGGAGCCGTGGCCGGCGGGAACGCTCGGAGCCGACGGAGCTGATGCGGCCTGCGGAGACGCCGTGCGCGACGGCGCAGTGATCGGCCGCCGAGCGCCCGACGTCGCGGCAGCACTCGCCCGGGGCGCGCTGCCGTCGGGCACGAGGTCCTGGACGCTCAGGTGCCCGAAGGTCCGCTGGTCCACGAAGTCGAGGTACCGCGCGCCGGAGGGGGCGCCCTCCAGGTGCAGGCGGACCCGGAGGTGGGGGTGCTGCCAGTCGTCCGCCGCGTCGGCGGCACCGGTCGGGATCCGGGCGGGCTCCTCGCCCGGGGCCGCGGTCGGCACGGCACCGCGCACGAGGAGCTGGCCCGACATCCCGAGGTGCGCCAGCAGGGCCGCGGCGGGGCGGGGTTCGGCGGGGGTCGCGGGCTCGGCGGGCTCGGCCGCCGGGGCGGGGTTCGCCGACGGGGCCGCATCGGGCGCCGGCGCCGGGGCCGAAGCCGAAGCCGCGGCCTCGGGCTCCGTCAGCGGCAGCCAGAGGAACTTGCCGCGGCGCACCGCGGCCGCCAGACGCTGTCCGGTGAGCTGGTCGCGGAAGGAGTCCGGGCCGCCGTCGTGCCTGCGGACGCTGTACTCGCGGAAGACCTCGACCTCGCGCACCACGGCGCCCACGACGAGCCGGTCGAGACCGTCACGGACGGTCTCGACCTCGGGGAGCTCAGGCACCGGCGGCCGGCGCCTTGCTCGCGTCAGACTTGCTCGCGTCCGGCTTGCCCGCGTCCGGCTTGCCCGCGGGAGCCTTGTGCGCAGCCGACGCGTCGGCGCCGTCGGCCTTGTCGGGCAGCGGGAACTTCTCCAGCAGGGCCCGGTAGGTCTCCTCCGCGGCCCCCTGCTCGGCGTGCTTCTTCGCGGTGCCGGAACCCGACCCGTAGGTGACGCCGTCGATCACGACGGTCGAGTGGAAGACCCGTGCGTGCTCCGGCCCTTCGAACGTGGCGATGTAGTCCGGCGAACCGAGACCGCGCTCGGCGGACGCCTCCTGCAGCGAGGTCTTCCAGTCGAGGCCCGCGCCCAGCCCGGCGGCGACGTCGAGCGTCGGGTCCACCAGCCGGTGCACCAGCGCGCGCGAGGTCTCCAGGCCGTGCGACAGGTACGTGGCGCCGATCAGCGCCTCGACCGTGTCGGACAGGATCGAGTCCTTCTCGAAGCCGCGCGTGCGGATCTCACCCTTGCCGAGCAGCACGTACTTGCCCAGGCCGAGAGTGCGTGCGATCGCGGCGAGCGCGCGCTGCGACACCGTGGCCGCGCGCATGCGCGCCAGGTCGCCCTCCGACTGGTCCGGGTGGCGCCGGTACAGCGCCTCGGTGACCACCAGCCCCAGCACCGTGTCGCCCAGGAACTCCAGACGCTCGTTGGTGGGGATGCCCCCGGCCTCGTGCGCGAACGACCGGTGGGTCAGTGCCAGCACAAGAAGCTCGGGGTCCAGATGGACCCCGAGCTTCTCGAGCAGCGCGGTAGGTTCCGGCCTCGCCGGGGCCGTCCCGCCCTTGGCCACGTCAGCCCGCGTGAACGGTCTTCAGGGCGTCGCGGTAGGTGCGACCCTTGTAGGTACCGCACGTCGGGCACGCCGTGTGGGGCAGCTTGTTGCCCTGGCACTGCGGGCAGGTCGTGAGGGTCGCTGCGGTGGTCTTCCACTGCGAGCGACGCGCACGGGTGTTGCTGCGCGACATCTTGCGCTTCGGAACAGCCACGGCTAGCTCTCTTTCGTCTCGTCCGACACGCTCGTAGGTTCGAGCATGCTCTGTAGCGCCGACCAACGAGGGTCGACCACGTCATGGTGATGACCGGGGTCATCCGCCAGGCGGGCTCCGCACTCGGAGCACAGGCCCGGGCAGTCCTCCCGGCACAACGGTTGAAATGGTAGTGCAGTCACGACCGAATCCCGAAGCGAGGGCTCCAGGTCGGCCATGTCGTCCTCCAGCACGGACTCCTCGTCCTGGACGTCGTCGTCCCCCGCCTCGGCCGACGCGGCGGCCTTCTCGGGATAGGCGAACAGCTCGGTGACGTCGACCGTGAGCTCACGGGAGATGTCGTCGAGGCAGCGGCTGCACTCGCCCTTGACCGTGCCGCGGACGGTGCCGGAGACCAGCACGCCCTCCATCACGGACTCGAGCCTCAGGTCCAGCTCCAGGTCAGAGCCTTCCGGGATACCGATCACGGCGGTGCCGAGGTCCGACGGCGCCTGCACGGTCAGGCTGTGCGTACGCATCGTTCCGGCACGCCGAGAGAGCTCGTGCGTGTCGAGCACGAGCGGCGAGTTCGGTTCGCGGGAGATAACAGGCTCCGATGAGGGCAGAACGAGGACAGCGTCCGGATGGACGATGAGGGGGGTGGACCGGCGCTCAGCCACGAAGGTGACCCAAGCCAGGGACCAAAAAGCAATCCTACGACATGGAACGGGCGTCACGCGCGCCCGTGCGGGGTGACAGGGCTCACGAGCCCGCGGCAGGCCGTCCCAGCGCGGCTCGCAGGGCCTCCGTGACTCCCGCCGGGACCAGGTCGTCGACCGGCCCGCCGTGCCGCACGATGTCCTTGACCAGCGACGACGCGACGTGCGCGTACCGCTGGTCACCCGGCAGGAAGATCGTCTCGACGCCCGAGAGGTGCCGGTTCATGAGCGCCATCGGCTGCTCGGCGTCGAAGTCCCCGCCGCCGCGCAGGCCCTTGACGACGGCGACCGCGCCGATCTCCCGGCAGAAGTCCACCAGCAGCCCGGGCACCACGGCGACCTGCACCCGGGCCAGCTCCGGCTCGGCCTCGGCCGCGGACGCCAGGGCCGCGCGCACGAGCCCCGCGCGCGTCTCGAGGTCCAGCAGGCCGGACTTGCCGGGGTTCTTCGCGACGCCAACCACCACGTCGTCGAACATCGTGGTGGCGCGGCGGACCACGTCGAGGTGGCCGAGGGTGATGGGGTCGAACGAGCCGGGGCAGACGACGGTGGTCACGCGCCCACGCTATCCGACGGCGCCGGGCCCTCGTCCCCGGGCGCGGCGTCCTCGGGCGTGGTGTCCGTCGGCTCCGCGTAGTAGACGGCCGTCTCGCCGTAGTCCTTGCGCGCGAACGGGGCCAGGCCGTCCGGCCAGGCCGGCTCCGGGGTGCGGGTCGAGCGCTCGACGACCACGACGGCGCCGTCGGCAAGCACTCCCGGCGTCGCGAGGTGCGTCAGGACGACGGCGAGGTCGTCCTCCGCGAGGTCGTAGGGCGGGTCGAGGAAGACGAGGTCGAGCCCGCCGACGCCGCCGCCCGGGACGCCCGCGCCCGCACCGCCCGCCGCACCGCCCGCGCCCGCACCGCCCGCGCCCGCCGTGCCCGCAGCACCGCCCGCCGCGGACGCCACGCCCGTCGCACCGGCGACCCGGCCCGCCAGCGCGGCCGCGAACCGCTCGGCGCTCTCCGTGGTGACGCGCACCCCGGTCAGGCCGAGGGCGGCGACGTTCTTGCGCGCGACGTCGGCCGCGGCGCGCGCGCTGTCCACGAGGGTCACCGCGACCGCTCCGCGGCTGGCGGCCTCCAGCCCGAGCGCGCCGGAGCCGGCGTAGAGGTCGAGCACGCGGGCGCCGTCGAGCACGTCGAGGTGCTCCAGCCGGGAGAAGATCGCCTCGCGGACTCGGTCGCTGGTGGGGCGGGTGCCCTTCGCGGGCACCGCGATGGACCGCCCGCCCACCGATCCCGCAACGATCCTGGTCACGCCCACGACCCTAACCCGCCCGCCGAACCGTTGAGTGCTGGATATTTGCCCTTCTGGCACACGAAAAAGGGCGAATATCCAGCACTCAGCGGGTCGGGCGGGGCTGGGGGTCAGGACCAGGGGGTGTCGACGTAGGCGACGACCGGGAGGTGGTCGCTGGCCGTGCGGGGCAGGGCGCGGACCTCCGTCACCGTGGCGCCGCGGGCCAGGACGTGGTCGATCTGCGCCAACGGGAACACCGCGGGATAGGTGAACTCGAACCCGGTGGTCGGCGCGGTGACGAGGTTGGTCAGCGGCGCGATCGCGTCGTCGGCCAGCACCGCGTTCAGGTCCCCCGCCACGACGACCGTCTCGGTCTGCTCGGCGTCGATCGCATCCGCGAGCCGCTGGCCGCTCGCGTTGCGCAGGCCCGTCTCGAAGCCGCCCGTGCCGAACCGGACGGACGGGAGGTGCGCGACGAACAGCGCGACGCCCGCGCCCTCGCGCTGGATCACCACGCGCAGGCAGCGGTCCCAGGACGCGTCGACGCCCTCGGGCCGGATGTCGACGGCCTGGGCCCCCTTGAGCGGGTACCGGGACCAGATCCCGACGGTGCCCTGGGTCTCGTGGTGCGGCAGCGTCTCCGCGAACGCCTGGGTGAACTGGTCCGCCGTCGTGTCGGACACCTCGGTGAGCGTCACGACGTCCGGCTCGGCCGCGAGCAGCACCTCGGCGGTGCCCTCGACGTCGGTGTTGGTGTCGCTCACATTGTGCTGCACCACCGTCAGGTCGCCCGGCGGGGCGGCCTCGGCACGGATCTGCGGCAGGAAGACCCAGATCCAGGCCGCCAGCGGCAGCAGGACGGCGAGGACCGCGAGCGCCGACCGCCGCAGCAGCGCCGCGAGGATGCCGAGCGGCACCGCGAGACCGAGCCAGGGCAGGAAGGACTGGACGAGGCTGCCGAGGCCTCCCCAGCGGTTGGGCACGTACTCGTGGGCCACGAGGAGCAGGGCGGCGAGGACGGATCCGAGCGCGAGCAGCCTCCCGCGCTGCCACGCGGTCTTCGCGGGCCTGCCCGTGTGGATCGCGTGCCTCGCATCGACCGTCACGGGCGGGGACTCTATCGGTTGTATGTTTCGGGCGTAAGGAGTGAGTCATCCCGTTCGTGGTAGGCCTCGACCCGGCACCGCCGTCCGACCAGGTCAGACCGGTCAGGCACCGTCAGGTGCGCTCCATGAACTCCTCCTGGTCCTCGTCGAGCTGCGCGCGGATGGCGCGCGCCAGCTCCGGGAACTCGGTGAGATCGGGGGACGCCGCCACGACGTCGGCGGCCGCGGTGCGGGCCTCCTCGATGAGCCCGGCGTCCTTGACCACGCGGAGCAGGCGGAGCGAGCTGGCCCGGCCGGACTGCGCGGCGCCGAGCACGTCACCCTCGCTGCGGAGCTCCAGGTCGAGGTTGGCGAGCTTGAAACCGTCGGTGGTCTGCGTCATGGCCTCCAGCCGGGCGAAGGCGGGTGTGCCGGGTTCGGCGTCGGAGACCAGGAGGCACAGGCCGGGGTCGCTGCCACGCCCGACCCGGCCGCGGAGCTGGTGGAGCTGGGAGATGCCGAACCGGTCGGCGTCGAAGATCACCATGGCCGTGGCCTCGGGGACGTCCACGCCCACCTCGACCACCGTGGTGGAGACCAGCGCGGGTGCCGCCCCGGAGGCGAAGGCGGCCATGGCGGCGTCCTTCTGGTCCGGCGGCATCTGCCCGTGCAGCACACCGATCTCGATCCCGGCGAGCTCCGGCCGCGAGCGCAGCTCCTCGACCACCTCGAGCACGGCCCGCAGCGGCGGCCGGTCCGCGGCGCCCGCGGCGCCAGGGTCTGCAGGGTCCAGGAACTCCGGCACGTCGTCGAAGTCCTTGGCCGGGACCTTCGGCTTCTGGCCGTTCTTCTCGTCGTTCTCCTCGTCCGGGTGGATCCGCGCGCACACGACGTAGGCGCGGCGGCCGGCGTCGACCTCCTCGCGCACGCGGGCCCAGGTGCGGTCGGTCCAGCGGACGTTCCCCGCGGGGACCGCGACGGTCGTGATGCCCGCGCGCCCGGCCGGCACCTCCGTGAGGGACGACGTCTCCAGGTCGCCGAACACCGTCATCGCGACGGTGCGCGGGATGGGGGTGGCGGTCATGACCAGGAGGTGGGGCGACACGCGCCCCTTGGCGCGCAGCGCGTCCCGCTGCTCGACACCGAACCGGTGCTGCTCGTCCACCACGACGAGGCCCAGGTCGGCGAACTGCACCTGCTCCGACAGCAGCGCATGCGTGCCGACCACGATGCCGGCCTCCCCGCTGGCGGCCTGCAGCAGCGCCTCCTTGCGGGCCTTCGCGCCGAGCGAGCCGGTCAGGAGCGCCACCCGGGTGCTGGCGCCCGCGCGCTCGGCGCCGAACAGGGTGCCGCCGTCGGCCAGCGGGCCCAGCAGGGCGCGCAGGGTGCGGGCGTGCTGCGCGGCGAGCACCTCGGTGGGGGCGAGCAGGGCCGCCTGGCCGCCGACGTCGACCACCTGGAGCATGGCCCGCAGCGCGACCACCGTCTTGCCGCTGCCCACCTCGCCCTGCAGCAGCCGGTGCATCGGGCGGGGCCGGGCGAGCTCGGCCGCGATCTCGTCGCCGACCTGGCGCTGGCCGTCGGTGAGCGCGAACGGGAGGGACGCGTCGAAGTCCGCGAGGATGCCCGGCTGCCCCGCCGGCAGCGGCGGCCGGGCGGTCGCGTCCTCGGCGGCGGTGCGGGCCCGGCGCTGCGCGAGCGCGGCCTGCAGCACGAACGCCTCCTCGAACCGCATGCGGTGCCGGGCCTGGTACGCCTCCTCCAGCGTGGCGGGCCGGTGGAGGCTGCGCAGGGCGGCGGCCCGTCCCGGCAGGCCCTGGCGCTGCCGCACCTCGTCGGGCACCGGGTCCGGCACGTCGGCGTCGGTCAGCGTGTCCAGCACGACGCGCAGCGCGCCCTGGACCTTCCAGCTCGGGATGCCTGCGGCCGCCGGGTAGATCGGGATGGGCTTGGTGGCGTGCTCCAGCAGCGCCTCGTCGCTGTCGAGGTCGGACTCCTCGCCCATCAGCGTGAAGTCCGGGTGCGTGAGCTGGCGGGTACCCCGGTACAGGCCGACGGTACCCGTGAACAGGCCCTTCGCGCCCGGGACCAGGCGCTTCTCGTGGTTGTAGAGCGAGCCGCGGTGCTTGCCGAAGAAGGTGAGCGACAGGCGGCTGGTGCCGTCCGTCACCACCACCTCCATCAGCGCCCCGTTGCGGTTGCGCATGGGGCGCACGGTCGCCTGCTCGACCCGCGCGAGGATCGTCACGTGCTCGCCCACCTCGAGGGCCGCGATGTCCGTGAGCGCGCCCGGGTCGGCGTACCGGCGCGGGTAGTGGCCCAGCAGGTCGCCCACGGTCGTCAGCCCCAGCTTGCCCAGGGCGGTCGCGGTCCGTTTGTCGAACGCGCGCTCCAGTCGCTCGTCCACCCGTTCGCTCATGCGTCCACCTCCGGCTCCGGCGCGACGGTCTCCGCGCCGAGATGCACCCCGTCGCCCGGGCGGCCGGTCGACAGGACCACGAGCTCGGCGTCCGGCGCGCACCCGCCGAGAGCGGCGGCGAGCCCGTCGGCCAGGTGGCCGGGCACTCCGGCGTCGAGCAGCGCCGTCACCACGATGGTGCCCGGTCCGGCAGCCTGCTCCAGCACGTCGACGGCGGCCGCGGCGGATGTGTCGTGGACGGTCAGCCCGGCGAGGGCCTCGCCCACGACGGCGTGCGCGTCGACGGGGTCGCCGGCCTGGTCCGGCAGCCCGACCGGCAGCAGCGTGCCGAGCGCCGCGAGCGCCACGACGGCGTGCACGTCGGTGGCCGACGGCACGGTGATCAGCTCGTCGACGTCGAGCGCGTCGGTCCCCGCGGTCACCCCGGGTGCCCCCAGGAGCAGCACCCGCCGGGCACCGGTCGAGGCGGCGGCCCGCTCGACGTCGTCGGCCACCAGGTCCTCCACGGTGGCGCCGACCCCGCCCGTGAGGAGGACGACGGCGCCCGCGCGCGCGAGCTCTCCGGCCAGCCCGGGCGCCGACGTGGCGGCCACCACGCCCCACTCGTGCTGGCCGGCCGCCGCGAGGTGCCGCACGTGCACCTGCGCGAGCGTGCCCGTCCGCGCGGCGTCGGCCGCGATCGCGAGCGCCCGGTCCAGGTGGTCGGTGTGCACGTGGGCCTGCCAGACCGCCGTGCCGGTACCCGCGTCCCCGCCGACGACGACCACCGAGTCGCCCACCTCGGCGAGGGCGCCGCGCAGCCCGGCGGCGACCGTGTCGGCCTGCTCACCGGCGGGGCCGGTGAGGACGAACATGAGCTCGAGGGCGCCCGAGCCGGCACCGTGCGGCTCGGCCTCGCCGCCGGGCGCCGACGACAGGGCGTCGCCCGCGCCCGGCACGCGCGGCAGCGCACCGGCGTCGAGAAGCTGGTCCAGGGTCACGGCGTCCATGCTGCCGCGCACCACTGACACTCCGCCTGCGTCCGGGTCGCCGACGGCCGGTCCGCCGGCTCCGGCCGCACCGGCGGCCGCGACGACGAGCGCGTCGAGCACGAGGACCAGGCCGAGCGCGCCGGCGTCGAGCACGCCCGCGGTGCGCAGCACGTCGAGCTCGTCCCGGCTGGCCCGCGCGGACGCCCGGGCCGCGGCCGCCGCGGCTGTCACCACGGGCAGCGGCCCGGCGTCGGGTCCGGCGGCGCGCGCGGCCGCCCCCGCGGCGTCGGCCGCCGAGAGGATGGTGCCCTCGGCGGGCACCGCCACCGCGGACCGGGCGGACGCCGCCGCCCGCGTGAGCAGGTCCGCCGTGGTGCCACCGCGCCGCGCGGCGACGGCCAGCCCGCGGAGCCACTCGCTGAGGATCACGCCGGAGTTGCCGCGCGCGCCCAGCAGCGCCGCCCGGGCGAGCGTCGCCAGGAGCCGCGGTCCCGTGGCGTCCGCGGGTGCCGCGGCGACCGCCCGGTCGCCCTCGCGGAGGGTCAGGTAGAGGTTGGTGCCGGTGTCGGCGTCCGCCACCGGGAAGACGTTGACCCGGTCGATCGCCTCGCGCTCGCGCCGCAGCGCCGCCGTGGCCCCGTGCGCCCAGGCGCGCACCACGCCCGGGTCGTCGAGCCCGGCACCGGGCGGGTCCGCCCGGGGACCCGGCTCAGCCGTCCGGCTGCCGCTGTCGACGTCGGTCACGCTCTGCCCTCCTGCACCTGGTGTCGCGAACGACCGGCCTGCCCGGGCACCCGCTCGGACGGATCCCACCGTACCCAGCGCGTGGGACGATTGCGTCCGGCCGTTCACAGGCCTGTGGGCAGCCCGCCCGGTCCCGGCGGTGTGACGCAGCACCCCGCGGCTACGGTTTGAGGGCGCGGCCTGCCATCAGGTACTCTGTCGAAGTTGCCTGGAACGCCAAGAAGCGTTGATTGCTCCGAAGTCTCCAGGCGTTCCCTTTAGACCACCATCACGTCGTGCTGTCGTTATGCACAGGCGTGCACGACATTCAGGAGACACCGTGGCTGCCAACTGCGACGTCTGCGGCAAGGGCCCGGGCTTCGGGCACAGCGTTTCGCACTCCCACATCCGCACCAAGCGCCGCTGGAACCCGAACATCCAGCGCGTCCGCGCGATCGTGGGCGGCACTCCCAAGCGCGTCAACGTGTGCACCTCCTGCCTCAAGGCCGGCAAGGTCACGCGCAAGGTCTCGGCCTGACGCTGCCGCAGCCGGGTCGCTGACGCGACCCGCACAAGCTTGACGAAGACGCTCGCCGGTTCGCCCGGCGGGCGTTTTCGGCGTTCCAGAACCTTCATCTGGGGCCAAAGAAGTGGTTGCGCCCAACACCGCACGGTGAAAAGGTAAGGTCATGATGGCACCGGAAGACGTGACCATCCGCCCAGCAACGACGACCGACGCTCAAGCAATCGCTCGTGTCGACATCGCCTCTTGGCGTGGTGCTTACTCTGAGATCCTGCCCGACTCGTACCTGGCCTCGCTCGACATCACCGACCGTGCCGGGCAGTGGACGGCGGCCGTGACCGCGCGAGATACGACGGTGCTCGTCGCCGAGGACGAGAGCGGAACCATCGGGTTCACCAGCGTGGGTCCGTGCCGCGACGAGGACGCCGAACCCGGCGACCTGGAGATCTACGCCATCTACCTGCATCCCCGTGCCTGGGGCAGCGGCGTCGCGCGCGACCTCATGCGCACCGTGCTCGACGGGCTGGACTCGGGCTCCGTGACGCTCTGGATCCTGGAGGGCAACGAGCGCGCCCAGCACTTCTACCGGCGGCACGGGTTCCAGCACGACGGCACCGAGCGCATCGACGAGATCGGCGGCCAGCCGCTCACGCAGCTCCGGTTCCGCAGGCGCTGACCCACGGGCAGGTTCGGCAGTTCGCACCGCAGATTCGGCAGTTCGCACCGCAGATTCGGCAGTTCGCACCGAGATCGGTCCAGGGCTGTGCCGATCTCGGTGCCAGCTGCCGAACCCGCGGGGGATGTGCCGACCTCACGACCGCGGCAGCCTCATGCCCGGAAGTGGTCCCAGCCCGGCCCGACGTCGGGCTCCGCGCCGCCGATGGTGACGGCCGGCCCCTCGCCCGGCTCCCGCACCAGCCCGACGGCGGTCCAGCCCGCCGGCAGCGGCACGTCCGCGGGGAACGTGGCGAGCAGCCCGTGGTCCTCTCCCCCGCCCCAGATCCAGCCGTCGAGCACACCGTCGACGTCGGACCGGCCGGGGCCCCACCCGGGGTCGCCCAGGCCCGACGCCGCGGCGACCGCCCGCGCGGCCGAGCGCAGCTCCTCGCGGTCGGCGGCGAACGCCCCGGCATCGAAGTCGATCCGCACACCGCTCGCGACGGCGAGCCGCCCCGCGTCGCGGAGCAGCCCGTCGGACAGGTCGAGCATCGCCGTCGCCCCCGCCTCGGCGGCCGCGACACCCGCGGCGAGCGGCGGCTCGGGCCGCAGGTGCGCGGACACCAGCCGCTCCCAGGCGTCCTCGAGCACCACGCCCTCGCTGACCTCCAGCGGCACCGGGGACAGCGGCGCCCGCACCAGGCCCGCCTCCAGCAGCGCCAGTCCGGCGGCCGACCACCCGCGCACCCCCGCGTGCGCGACGACGTCGCCCGACCGCGCGCCCGACCGGAGCACCGGGGCACGTCCTTCCAGGTCACCGTGCACGGTGACGCTCACGACCAGGCAGGGGCCGCCGGACAGGTCGCCGCCCACGGCGCCCGCACCGGCCGGCGCGCAGCCGTCGGCCAGTCCCCGGGCCAGCCCCGTGACCCACTCCACGTCGGTGTCGCCGGGCACCACGAGGGACGTGACCAGCGCCGTCGGCCGGGCCCCCATCGCCGCGATGTCGGCGAGGTTCTGCGCCGCGGCGCGCCGTCCGACGTCGTACCCGGTGGACCAGCGCGCGCGGAAGTGGCGGTCCTCGACGAGCACGTCGGTCGAGACCACGAACCGCCCGTCGGGGGCGGCGAGCACGGCGGCGTCGTCGCCCGGGCCGAGCAGCGTTGCGCTCCCCCGGGGCAGCAGGGGGACGATGCGTTCGAGGATCTGCTCCTCGGAGAGGTCACGGACGCGGGTCACTGGAAGACCTTAAGGTGCCGCCCCGCTCCGGCGCGGCATCCGGCCCGGCGCGCGCGGGCCGCAGCGGTGCCGGACCCTGCGCGCGGGCCGTACGGTCACGAGCCCCGGGCGGGCGCCGGGGCGGGCACGCTCCCCGGACGGGTAACGTATCTCCGTGCTTCCCGCCCGAATCGTCACCCCCCGGACCGTCGCCGTGCTGGCCGCCGCGGCCCTCACCGCCGTGGCTCTGGGCGGCTGCGCGCGGACGATCGGGGTGGAGGTCGCGCCCGACGCCGCCGACCCGCTGTGCGCGGAGGTGCTGCTCGCCGTGCCCGACGAGCTCGGCGAGGACCTGCCCAAGGTGCCGACCGACGCCCAGGCCACGGCGGCCTGGGGCGAGCCGGGCGGCGCCGTCACGATGCGCTGCGGCGTGGAGCAGCTCGGCCCGTCCGGGGACTGCCAGCACGTGGACTCGGGCGACGGGACCACCGTCGACTGGATCGTCACGACCGACGACCAGGGCACCTGGTCGTTCGTCACCTACGGCCGCGACCCCGCGGTCGAGGTGATCGTCCCGCCCGCGGTCACGGACGACCACTCGACGTCGTTCATCGCCGACCTCGCCGATGCCGTGACCCAGGTACCTGCCACGAAGGAGTGTCAGTGAGCCCTGCCGTGACAGAACGACCCGCCACGGGGCAGCCGGCGACCGTCGATGCGGACCCGCCCGTCCAGTCCCGGCGGGAGCGCCTGCGTGACGAGCTGCACCGCGAGGTGCTCGACGCGGCCCGCCACCAGATCGCCGGGCAGCACGGCCTGAGCAAGCTCACGATGGCCGCGATCGCCAAGGAGGTCGGCGTCACGCCGCCCGCGCTGTACCGGCACTTCGAGAACCGGCAGGACGTCATCGCTCAGCTCTGCGAGCTGATCGTCGAGGAGGTGCTGGCCACGCTCGGCGCCGCCGTCGCCCGGCAGGAGCCCGGCGACGTCGCCGCGGCGCTGGTCGCCTCGACCCGCGCCTCCCTGGACTGGGCGGTCCGGAACCCGGCGGAGTTCGACCTGGTCATCGGCTCGGGCATCAGCTCGGAGCTGCCCGAGAGCCACGACCTCCAGCGCCGCATGGCGGAGATGATCGGCGGCCACTACGTGCCGCTGTTCCGCGAGCTGGCCGCCTCCGGCATCCCCCGCCCGGCCGACGACGAGCTCGACCCCGAGCTGGCCGAGCAGGTGCGCCGGTACCGCGACGCCGTGGGCGGCCAGGACCTGCCGCTCGGCATCGCCCACCTCATGGTGACGAGCTGGCGGCAGGTCTACGGCCTGCAGTGCATGGCCGTGTACGGGCACCAGGAGTTCGCGTTCGGCGACCACGTGGCGCTGCACGAGGACCTGGTGTCCTCCCTGCTGGTGCGGTTCGGCCTGGACCCGCACCCCACCGTGCGCTGAACACCGCCCGCTGAGACCCGGACCGGCTCAGCGCACCATCGAGTCCCGCCCCGCCTCCAGCGTGTGCAGCGAGTCTGCGTTCGAGATGAGCTGGATGCTCCCGTGGTAGGAGATCGACGGGTCCTTCATGGCCGCGCCCACCAGCTCGGCCAGCGCGGCGAGGTGCCGGGCGTCGTGCGCGCAGATCCGGTGCACGTGCTGGGAGGCCGTGACCATCTGCAGGGCGAACACCGGGTACTTCCAGATCGGCTTCCAGAGCCCGGTGCGCTGCCACGCGCGGGTCGCGGGCCACGCGAGTCCCGCGCAGGCCGTGGCGAAGGCGGCCTCCCACGGGACGTCGTCGGCCCCGGCCATGCGGAGCAGCAGCAGGACCACCGCGGCGATGCAGAACGGGTAGGCCACCTGGTTGGCCCAGGCCCCGATGGGCTGCGGCTTGGCCACGCCGATCACCTCGACCCGCATCACGTTGCCGAGGGCGAAGGAGGTCAGCCCGATGCTGAGCACCCCGTTCGCCACCCGCACGTCGCGCACCGCGTAGCTGTAGCGGGGTTCGCCCAGCATCCTGCCTCCTCATGCACCACCAGCCGGACGGTCCCGGCCCTGGTCAGAGGCAGAGTACAGGCGATCAGCGGAGGCCGGTGGGCCGTTCGAGGGCGAGCTGGATCAGCTCGTCGATCAGCTCCGGATAGGGCACCCCGGACGCGTCCCACATGCGCGGGTACATCGAGAACGGCGTGAAGCCCGGCATGGTGTTGATCTCGTTGACGACCACCTCGTCGTCGGGCGTGACGAACACGTCCACGCGGGAGAGACCCTCGGCGCCCACGGCCTCGAAGGTCCGCACGGCGATCTCCTGGACCTCCTTGATGACGTGGTCCGGCAGGTCGGCCGGGCAGGTCAGCTGCACCGCGGACTCGTCGAAGTACTTGGCCTCGTAGTCGTAGAAGCCGTTCTTGGTCTCGTCCGTGACCACGATCTCGCCCGGCAGGGACGCCCGCGGGCGCTCCCCGCCGCGGCCGCCGAGCACCGCGCACTCGATCTCCCGGCCGACGATGCCGGCCTCGACGATCACCTTGGGGTCGTGGCGGCGCGCCTCGGCGACGGCGGCGTCCAGCTCGTCCAGCGAGTCCACGCGGGAGACGCCGAGCGACGAGCCCGCGCGGGCAGGCTTGACGAACAGGGGCAGACCCAGGGGCTCGATCGTCCGCAGCACGACGTCCCGGCGGTAGTCCCAGTCCCCCGGCTTGATCACGGCGTACCTGCCGATCGGCAGGCCGTGGCCGGCGAGCACCATCTTCATGAAGTGCTTGTCCATGCCGACGGCGGACGCCAGCACCCCGGACCCGACGTACCGCGCGTCGGCGAGCTCCAGGAGGCCCTGGACGGTCCCGTCCTCGCCGTACGGCCCGTGCAGCAGCGGGAACACCACGTCGACGTCCGCCAGGGCGGACGGGACCTGGCCCGGCTCCAGCACGCGGAGCGACGAGTCGCCCACGGTCAGCGGGAGCACCACCTCGGCGTCGGACGCCGGCACCTCGGCCGCCTGGCCGTCGGTGATCGCCCAGCGCTCGGGCTCGTCCGCCGCGATGACCCACTGCCCGTTCGGGGTGATGCCGACGGGCACCACCTCGTACTTCGAGCGGTCGATCGCGCCCATGACGCCACCGGCCGTGGCGACGGAGATCCCGTGCTCGCCGGAGCGGCCGCCGAACAGGATCACGACGCGGGTCTTGCGGGCAGCGCCCGGCGTCGGCACGAGGTTCGTCGAATCCCCGGCGGAGGCTGGTTCAGGAGTGTGGTGCGACATCGCGCCCGACCCTACCCGAACGCCGCCGCCACCGGACGCCCCGTACCCGGCCGGCTCGGTCTCAGCCCGTGCTCTCGACCCGCTCGCCCACCGTGTGCAGCACGACCACCTCCGGCTGCCAGGGGACGATCGCGTCCACCTGGTCCTGCAGCGGAGCGACGTCGGGCACGGCATCCGGGCTGCGCACCTCGACGACAAGGTCCTGGCCCTGCCAGGTGACGTCCTCCACGGTGGCGTCGTTCCCGGTGCCCACCCACTCCTGCGCGGCCGAGCGGGCCTGGCTCAGCCAGAGCTCCGCGAGCGCGGCCTGCAGCGAGTTCGCCACCATCGGGACGGCCACGACCAGCACCGCGACGAGCGCGACGAGCACCGCCCTGCGCCGCCGCGGAACGGGCGCGCCCTGCCGCGCGGCGCGCGCGTCCTGGAGGTACCCGACACCCGAGAAGACCACGGTCGCCGCGATGACGAGGGCCACGGCGTTCGAGACGAACAGCAGCAGCGCACCCAGCGCGAGCGACGGCTGACCCTGGCCGAGGCACACGCCCACCACGCCCAGCGGCGGGACGAGCGAGATGGCGATGGCGATGCCCGGCAGGACGTCGGCGAGGTCCCGGCGTGCGAGCGCGATCGCCCCCGCGAACCCCGTGGCGAAGGCCGCGACGAGGTCCCCCAGCCCCGGCGACGTGCGCCCCGTGACCTGTGAGTTGGACACGACGTCCGACGTGGCGGGCAGGGCGAGGGCCGCGAGCAGGCCGAGCGCGACGACGACGACCATGCCCCCGAGCACGTAGGCGACGGACCGCGCGATCCGGCGACGCTCCCCGGTGACGATGCCGAGCCCGATCCCGAGGATCGGTGTCGACAGGGGCGCGATGATCATGGCGCCGATGACGGTGGCCGTCGAGTCCGTCGCGACGCCGGACACCGCGATCACCCCCGACAGCACCAGCATCGCCCAGAAGGCGGACCGCTTGGCGCGGGTCTCGCCGCTGTCGAGGTCGAGCCGGTCGGCCACCTCGGGCAGGGCTCGCCGCTGGCTCCCGGGGACGAGCGCGCCGAGCATCCTGCCCCGGCGCGGGGAGTTCGTCATCGCCGCTACCCCGCCGTCGCCCGCAGGTCCTTGCGCAGGATCTTGCCGGACGCCGACTTCGGCACCGCCTCGATGAACTCGACCGAGCGCACCTTCTTGTACGGGGCCACGTGCCCGGCGACGAAGGCGATGACCTCGGCCTCGGTCAGCGACGCCCCGGCCACCGGCACGACGAACGCCTTGGGGATCTCGCCGGCCTCCTCGTCGGGCAGCCCGATCACGGCGGCGTCCGCGATCTGCGGGTGGGAGAGCAGCAGCGCCTCCAGCTCCGCGGGCGGCACCTGGTAGCCCTTGTACTTGATGAGCTCCTTGAGGCGGTCCACGACCTGGAACACGCCGCCGGCGTCGACCGTGACGATGTCGCCCGTGTGCATGAACCCGTCGGGCTCCAGCGTGGCCGCCGTCGCCTCGGGGTTGCCCAGGTAGCCGACCATCACGTTCGGCCCGCGGCACAGCAGCTCGCCGGGACCGGAGACGCCCTCGGCGGGCTGCTCGATCTCCGCGCCCGTCGCCGGGTCGACGATCCTGGCCTCCATGCCCGCCACCAGCAGCCCCACCGAGCCGGACGGGATGTCCGCGCGGTCGAACGGGATGCAGTGCGAGACCGGCGACATCTCGGTCATGCCGTAGCCCTGCAGCACGCGCACGTGCTCGCCGAGCCGGTCGCGCACGGCGCCCGCGAGGCTCTCGCCGAACGGCGCCGCCCCCGAGAGCACGGCCCGGACGCTGGTCACGTCGTAGGAGTCCACCAGCGGGTGCTTCGCCAGCGCGAGCGCGATGGGCGGCGCCACGAACAGGAAGGTCGCCCGGTGCTCCTGGATCACGCCCAGGTACTGGGCCAGGTCGAACCGGGGCAGCGTCACGAGCCGGGCGCGGGTGCGCAGGGCCAGGTTGAGCAGCACCGTCATGCCGTAGATGTGGAAGAACGGCAGGACGCACGGCACCACGTCGTCGGACCCCACGCCGATCGCCATGGACTGCGCCACGTTCGCCACGAGGTTGGTGTGCGTGAGCATCACACCCTTGGGGCGGCCCGTCGTGCCCGACGAGTACGGCAGCACCGCGAGGTGGGTCGCCGGGTCGAACGTCACGTCGGGGGCCGGGCGCGGGTCGGCCAGGAGGTCGGCGAGGGACGTGCGGCCCTCGGCCCCGTCGAGCACCACGATCTGGTCGTCCTCGAGGCCGGCGTCCCTGGCCCCGGCCTCCCCCGCGGCGAGCAGCGCCGAGACGGTGATCATGAGCCGAGCACCGGAGTCGGCGAGCTGCTTGGTGATCTCCGACGCGCTGGACAGCGCGTTCACGGTGGTCACGGTGACCCCGGCGCGCAGCAGGCCGTGGAACACCGTCACGTAGGCGGGGACGTTCGGCGCGTGCAGGGCGACGACGTCGCCCACCCCGAACCCCCGCGCTGCCACGGCTCCCGCCACCGCGTCGATCTGGTCCCGCAGCGCGCGGAACGTCGTGGCCGCCCCGCTGACGCCGTCGACCACCGCCACGCGCTCCAGCTCCGCGTCCGTGATCGTGCCGAACAGGTACTCGTACACGCTGACGGACGGGATCTCCACGTCGGGCAGCGGGCTGCGGATCACCATGGTCGGTCTCCCTCGGTTCGGTGGCCGGACCCCCGTTGGTCCGGCCGGTGCGGCGTCAGGACGTGATGTCAGCCGGCGCCGTCAGGCACGGAACGCCGCGAGCAGGACCGGCACCAGCCGCCCCCACGACGGCGCCGCCGCGTAGCGGGTCAGCTGCCGGCCCGTGTCCGTCACGCTCCGGGAACCACTGAACCACGGCGGCTTCGGAAAGAGCGAGAACTCACCGTGCAGCACGCTGCGCGGGAACGGGCGGAACGGCCCGGTCACCACGGTCCGCTCGGGTCCGGACAGCAGGTTCCCGTTGTGCACCACGTCGATCCCCGAACCGATGTCGGCCACCGTGTGCCCCGGGAACGCACCCCACGTCGCGCCGGGCAGCAGGAAGCCGACGCCGGTCCACGCGTTGATCGCGACGGTGCCGTAGCGCAGGTCGGCGATCGCGTCGTCGAACGCGGCCCCCATCGCCCGGCGGTCCTGCGGCCGCACCACCACGTTCGCGCCCAGGGTGCCGTACAGGGAGTCGTTGGCGAAGCCGACGGCGGCACGCAGGAACTCGGCGCCGGTGCCCGGGAGCTGCGTCCAGGCCAGCACGGGCGCGAAGTACTCGTCGGAGCACGCCGGGTCGCCCGCGGTCACCTCCATGAGGATCCGGCCGGCCAGGTGCTCGGCGTCCGGGTGCGTGTCGTCGGCCCGGGCGACCTTGGCCGCCGTGCCGGGGTACCAGGGGTCGCGGGCGGGCATCCGCGCGAGCGCGGCGCGCAGCTCGGCGAGGAAGTCGTCCTTCTGCGGCCAGTCCGCCGACAGCACCACGAGCTGGCCCGCGATGCAGTTGTGGCCCGCGTTGTGCAGCCGCATCGAGACCAGGTGCTCGGCCTGGAACCGCAGGTCGGCGGCGCTCCACCGCCCGGGCACCACGATCATCGGCGCGACGCCGCCCAGCTCGCTCGTGATCGGCACCGTGAGCCGGGGGTCGTCGGCCGCCCGGCGCAGCTCGGCCTCCTCGCCCGTGCCCCACACGATCGCGTCGTGCGTCGCGGCGGAGCCGGTGATGTGCACCTTGTCGATGCCGGGGTGCCGCGTCAGGTAGGCCCCGACGGCGCCGTCACCCGTGACGACCCGGACCGCGCCGACCTCGATCAGGGGGGCGAGCGCCCGGCGGTACACGTCGAGCAGCGCGCCGAAGGTGGGGTTGAGCTTCACGATGGAGGCGCGGTTGTGCGCCACGAGCTCGTAGAACGCGTCCAGCGGGGCGATCGACGAGATGTTGCCGGCACCCAGCACGAGCCCGACCCCGCCGTACTCGCCGACCTTCCCGGCGCCCAGGCCCGCCTCGGTACGCACCTGGTGCTCGCCCACACCCGGCGGCATCCACACCTCGGCCCGGAAGCCGTTGAACAGCACCCACTCCTGGGCGCTGCGCGGGAGCACCTTGACCGCCACGCGGCCGCCCGGGGCCGTGCCGACCCGGAGGCCCTCGGCCGGCGACCGGCCCGCGGCGAGCGCCTCGTAGGACCGCGCGTACGCGGCCGCGCTCTCCAGCGCCCCGTACGGTCCGGTCATCCACTCCTCGCCCGCGTACGGCGCGGAGGGGTCGATGTTCTTCGCCCTGGCCGCCGTGGTCGCCCACTCGTGCGCGACCTCGACGACCGCGGCATGGACCCGCCGGAACAGCGCCGCCCGGTCGGCGACGGGCAGCTGCGCCCACCGCTCCGCGCCGACCTTGAGCTCGTCGACCGCCTGGTCGAGCTCGCGCTCGGTGGTGGCCTGCGCGTCCGTCACGCTCATCCGCTGTCTCCTTCGACCGCACTCTGTCCAGCTCGACCGCCGGGCCGGGCCTCGCTGACCGGCGCTCC
The DNA here is from genome assembly GCF_040655935.1 of Promicromonospora sp. NPDC050262. Classification (NCBI taxonomy): domain Bacteria; kingdom Bacillati; phylum Actinomycetota; class Actinomycetes; order Micrococcales; family Promicromonosporaceae; genus Promicromonospora; species Promicromonospora sp. NPDC050262. Next base: position 194,204 of record NZ_JBFAKX010000008.1, read on the forward strand.
AATAGCCTAGGGGTCGGAGCCGGTCCAGGGCGAGACCCCGTCGCGTCTTTACATTTCGACCTTCGATGCACAACCGGGACGCCGCGACTAGGCTGCCAGGCATGTCGGACATCGCCGCGACTGGGCGTCATGACCTCCGCGATGCGCTGGATCTGCTGAGCGAGCAGGTGGCCGACGGCATCCTGCACGCCGAGCCCGTGTACAGCGAGACCCGGCTCCCCGCCGCCGTCGTCCAGCCGCTGGTCCGGGCGAACGTCGCGGAGATCCTCACCGCCCTCGCCGGTGAGACCTCGTCGCTCGCGCCCGCCCGGGAGACCGGCCGGGTCACGGCCGCCGAGGGTATCCAGCTCGACCTGCTCCAGGACGCCTACCGGCTCGCCGGGCTGCGCATCTGGGAGGAGCTCGCGCGGCGGCTGCGGCACCAGTCCGACACCGGCGCCCTGCTGCGCGCGTCCTCGCGGGTCTGGTCCGCGATCGACCGCTCGTCGAACGTCGCGGTGCGGAGCCACCTGGAGGCCGCGGCGGGCTTCGGCGAGAGCATGGCCCGCACCGAGCTCCTGCGCGGCATCCTGACCGGGGCCGTCCAGGACCTGGAGACCGCGCGGCGCGCCCTCGGGCTGCCCGCGGACGTGATGCTGGTGGTCGCGGTCACGGCGCAGGGACCGGCGTCGGGCGGGGTGCCGGGTTCGAGGTCCGGCGCGGCGGCCCGGCCGGACCTCCCGGCGTCCGACGCCGCCCGGGTGACCACGCGCTGGCTGATCCACGAGGGCGACCGGCTCACGCTCGTGGCCGCCCCCACCTCCCCGGACGCCCAGGAGGCGCTGACCGGTCTCGCCGCGGGCACCCGGACCGGCGCGAGCCGCCCGTTCACCCACCTCGCCGATGCGCCCGCCGCCCTCGCCCAGGCCCGCACCGCGGTGCGGTCGCTGTCCCCCGGGCAGGCCGGGCTCTCGTGCTTCGGCGACCGCCCGCTGGACGCGCTGCTGGCCGCCGACGACGGACGCGCCGGCGAGCTCGCCCTCGCCGTCCTCGGCGGGCTCCGCGAGCGCGACCCCCGGGACGAGGAGCTGCTCCTGGCCACCGTCGAGGCGTGGTTCGAGCACGGCGGGTCGGGCACCCGGGCCGCCGCGGCGCTGCACTGCCACCGCAACACGGTGCTGAACCGGCTGGCGCGCGTCGCGGACCTGACCGGCCGCGACGTCAACGACCCGCGGGCCGCCGCCGAGCTCTACGCGGCCGTGCGCGCCCGCCGGCTGCAACCCACCGTTCTCGGTACAATTCACCCTGCGGCAATACTCACCGGACAACCAGCCGAAAACCAGCACCACCCCGGCCCCTCCCAGGGTTAGCCTCGTGACGTGACCGATCTCCTGTCCGGCGAGCTGCTTGCCGACATTCGCGAACGTGCCGCCGACTACGACCGGGACAACGCCTTCTTCGCCGAGGACCTGGCCGACCTCCAGGCGTCCGGCTACCTCGGCGCGATGGTCCCCACGGCCTTCGGCGGGGGCGGGCTCACGCTGCGTGAGACCGCCCACGAGCAGGCGCGCCTGGCCGCGCACGCGCCGGCGACGGCGCTGGCCGTGAACATGCACCACGTCTGGGTCGGCGTGGGCCGCTATCTGCACGAGCGCGGCGACTCGTCGCTGGACTGGCTGCTGCGGGAGGCGGCGTCGGGCGAGGTGTTCGGGTTCGGCTACTCCGAGCCCGGCAACGACCTGGTGCTGCTCGGCTCGCGCACGGAGGCCCGGCCCGACGGCTCGGGCGGGTACACGTTCCACGGCCGGAAGATCTTCACGTCCAACTCCCCCGCCTGGACGCGGCTGGGCGTGCTCGGCCTCGAGAAGTCCGGCGTGCTGCGCCACGGCAGGAACGGCGCACCACGACTGGTGCACGCCTTCATCACGCGCGACGGCGGCGGGTTCGAGATCCTCGACGACTGGGACACCCTCGGCATGCGCGCCTCCCAGTCGCGCTCCACGCTGCTCGACGGCGCCCACGCGCCCGCCGACCGCGTGCTGCGCCTGCTGCCGCCGGGCCCCTCGCTGGACCCGTACGTGCTGGGCATCTTCACGTCGTTCGAGGTGCTGCTGGCGTCGGTGTACGCGGGGATCGCCGACCGGGCGCTGGAGCTCGCGGTCGAGGCCGTGAACAAGCGCACGTCGATGAAGACCGGCAAGGCCTACGCGCAGGACCCCGACGTCCGCCGCCGCATCGCCGACATGGCCCTCGCCCAGGACAGCGTCTGGCTCCAGATCGACGGGATCACCCGCGACCTCGACGCGTCGGCGGCGGACCCCACGCTCGACCGCGGCGCGGGCTGGTTCCGGGCCACCGCCGGGCTCAAGGTGCGCGTCACCGAGGCGGCCCGCGAGATCGTCGACCAGGCGGTGCGGGTGTCCGGCGGCTCCACGTACTTCAACGGGTCCGAGCTCGGCCGCCTGTACCGGGACGTGCTGGCGGGCATCTTCCACCCGTCCAGCGACGACGCCGCCCACGCCACGGTGGCCCAGTCCCTCCTGGGCCCCCTGGAGTGACCCAACCCGCTGACTCACCGAGGTCGGCGTGCCGAGTCAGCGGGTTGGTCCGACCAGCCGGCTGACTCGACAAACCGACATCGCCGAGTCAGCGGGGTGGTCCGACCATCCGCCTGACTCGACACGCCGACGACGGCGGGTCAGGCGCGGAGCGCCGCGTCCAGGTCCGCCCAGAGGTCTTCCACGTCCTCGATGCCGACCGACAGGCGCAGCAGGTCCTCCGGGACGGTGTGCGCCTCGGTGCCCCAGCGGCGGCGGCGCTCCAGCATCGACTCCACGCCGCCCAGCGAGGTGGCGGGCAGCCACAGGCGGACGGCGTCGACGACGGCGTCGGCCCGCTCGACGGCGGCCGGTCCCGTCCCGGCGGCCTCGGCACCCCCCGCACCGGGCCGGAGCCGGGGCCGGATGCCGATGATCGCGCCGAACCCGTTCATCTGCGCCTTCGCGCGCTCGTGCCCCGGGTCGCCGGGCAGCGAGGGGTGCCGCACCTCGGCCACCTCTGGGTGCTCCGCGAGGCGCCGGGCCAGCTCGGCCGCGCTCGCCTGAGCCCGCTCGAACCGGAGCGCCAGCGTGCGCAGCCCGCGCAGGGCGAGCCAGGTCTCGAACGGCCCGGCGATCGCGCCGTGCAGCGTGCGGTGCTCGCGCAGGGTGGCGGCCAGGGCGGCGTCACGCGTCACGAGCGCACCCAGGACGACGTCGGAGTGGCCGGCCAGGTACTTGGTGACCGAGTGCAGCACCACGTCGGCGCCGTGCTCCAGCGGGCGCTGGCCCAGCGGCGTCGCGAACGTGTTGTCGACCACCGAGCGCACGCCGGCGGCTCGGGCGGCACCCAGCACGGCGGGCAGGTCCGCGACCTCCAGCATCGGGTTGGTGGGCGACTCGACGAGCAGCAGGTCGGCGCCGTCCAGGGCCCCGACCACGGCGTCCGTGTCCGCGATGTCGACGTACCGCAGGGTCACGCCGTGCCGCTCGGAGATCTGGCGCGCAAGCACCATGCCCGCCTGGTAGGCGTGCCGCGGCAGCACGAGCGTGCCGCCGTCCGGCACCAGCGAGAACGCGGCGGCGATCGCCGCCATCCCGGACGAGAACAGTATCGCCGTCGCGGGAGCGGCCGCGCCGCCGCCCGCCTCGCCGCCGCCCGCCTCGCCGCCGCCCTCCAGCGCGCCGAGCGCCTCCTCGAACGGGTGCCAGGCGTCGTTGTCCCCGCGCGCGTACGACAGCTCGTCCTGGGTGACGACGCCGCGGGAGACGTACGTCGAGTTCAGCGGCACGGACGGGTTGATGTGCCCGCCCTGCTCACGGGCCGGGCGCCCGGCGGAGACGACGACGGTGGCGGGCGAGAGGCCGGCGGCGGGCGTGTGCGGGGCAGTGCTCATGGTCCGGAGAATACGACCGCCCCGCGACGCGCGCCCCGGCCGTCCGCAGGACGGCCGGACCACCGACGAGTCACGCGCACGGGTCACTCACGCGGCTGACACCTCCGGGGATGCCTGGCGGACGCGGCGGATCACCAGCGACATGAGCGCGGCCCCCGCGCACAGCGCTCCCGCGCCGTACCAGACGGCGTCGTACGAGCCCGTCATGTCCCGGACCAGGCCGCCCGCGAAGGCCACCACGCCGGCGCCGACCTGGTGCGACGCGAGCACCCAGCCGAACACGATCGGCGCGTCCTCGCCGTAGAACTCGCGGCACAGCGCGAGGGTCGGCGGCACGGTCGCCACCCAGTCCAGCCCGTAGAACACGATGAAGAACAGCATCGGCATCTCCACCTCCGGGCCCATGAGGGACGGCAGGAACAGCAGGGAGACACCGCGCAGCGTGTAGTAGACGCCGAGCAGCACGCGCGGCGAGAACCGGTCGGTGAGCCAGCCGGACCCGATGGTGCCGATCACGTCGACCACCCCGATCACGGCGAGCAGGCTCGCGGCGACGGTGATCGGCATGCCGTGGTCGTGCGCGCCGGGCACGAAGTGGGTGCGGACCAGCCCGTTCGTCGTGGCGCCGCAGATCGCGAACGCCCCGGCGAGCAGCCAGAACGGGCCGGTGCGGGCGGCGTCGAACAGGGCGGTGACGGCGCGCCGGGCCGCGCCGCGCGTCGGCGCGGGCTTGGGCGCGTACGTGCCGCCGTAGGGCGCCAGGCCCATGTCGGCGGGGTGGTCGCGCAGCAGGAACAGGACGAGCGGGATGGCCACGAGCGACGCGATGGCCACCGTGACCGACGCCGGGCGCCAGCCCTGGTTCTCCACGATCCACGCGAGCAGGGGCAGGAAGACGAGCTGGCCCGACGCCGTGGCCGCCGTCAGCACACCGCTGACCAGTCCGCGCCGCGCCACGAACCAGCGTCCCGTCACGGTGGCGGTGAACGCGAGCGCCATGCTGCCGCTGCCCACTCCGACCAGGAGCCCCCAGCCGAGCACGAACTGCCAGGGCTCCGACATCCACACCGTCGACAGGGCGCCGCCCGTGATCACCACGAGGGCGATGCTGACGACCGGGCGCATGCCGAACCGGTCCATCAGGGAGGCGGCGAACGGCGCCGTGAGCCCGTACAGCACGGACTGCAGGCCGACGGCGAAGCCGATGGTGGCGCGCGACCAGCCGAGCTCGGCGTTGAGCGGGTCCACGAACAGGCCGGGTGCGGCGGTGAACGCCGCGGCGCACATCACGGTGACGAAGCTGACCAGGGCCACCCACCAGGCGGGGTGGATGCGTGGCGTCCGACGCGGCGCAGCCTGGCCGGGGCTCTGCGGTGCGTTCTGGCCCGCCGGCACGGGGACGTCTGTCTGGGTCACGGCATCAGCATGCTGGGGCGCGCGGGCGCGGGCCAGTGGCCCGCAGGACACACAACGCTAGGTTCGGGCCATATGATCGGAGTATGGCCCAGCACATGCCGCGCAGGCACCGCGTCGCCGTCCTGATCCGGCCCGGCTTCATCCCGTTCGAGCTCGGCATCCCGCACCGCATCTTCGGCATCGCGCGCGACGCCGAGCTCCGGCCCCTGTACGAGGTGGTGACCTGCACACCCGGTGGCCCGGGCCTGGTGCGGTCGGACTCCGACGTGCTGGTCCAGGTGGAGCACGGGCCCGAGGTCCTGGAGACGGCGGACACGGTGGTGGTGCCGGCGTCGCACACCTCCGGGCCCGACGGCACGGACCCGGCCGGCGGTGACCCGCGGCTCGAACCCGAGCTCGCCGCGGCGCTCGCCCGGATCCGGCCGGGCGCCCGGCTCATGTCGATCTGCACGGGGGCGTTCGTGCTCGCCGCCGCGGGCCTGCTCGACGGCCGCCCCGCCACCACCCACTGGTCGGAGAGCGACCGCTTCCGGCGGCTCTACCCGCGCGTGGAGCTCGACCCGGACGTCCTGTACACCGACGACGGCGACGTGCTGACCTCCGCCGGCGTGGCCTCCGGCGTCGACCTGTGCCTGCACGTCGTGCGCCGGGACCACGGCACGGCAGTCGCGCAGGACGTCGCGCGCCGCACCGTGGTGCCGCCCCACCGGGACGGCGGTCAGGCGCAGTACATCAGGCGCCCGGTGGTCGCCGGGCGCGTCGCCGGACCGGGGGCGGACGCCGCCCAGGCCCGCGGCGCGGGCACGGCCGCCACGCGGGCCTGGGCGCTGGACCGGCTCGACGAGCCGCTGACGCTGGCCGCGATGGCCCGGCACGCCGCGATGTCGGTGCGCACCTTCACGCGCAGGTTCCGGGACGAGACCGGCGAGAGCCCCGCCCAGTGGCTCACGCGCCAACGTGTCGAGCACGCCCGCACCCTGCTGGAGAGCACGGTGCTGCCGGTCGAGCAGGTCGCCCGGCGCTGCGGCTTCGGCACCGCGCAGTCGCTGCGCGCGCACGTGCACGCGGCGCTCGGCGTGACGCCGTCGGCCTACCGGCGCACGTTCCGCCGGGCGGCCTGACAGCGGCCGCCCGGCGGAACGGTCAGGACTCCGGGACCGGGTACGGGAAGGCGTCGGTGACGCCGATCTTGTCGTACTCCATCAGCGAGGCGTCGAAGTCCTCCTCCCAGTTCCCGTTGCTCACCTCGTTGCACCGGTAGGACTGGTACGACTGGTCGGTCGTGGCGCCCACCTCGACGTTGCTGAACGAGAAGGCGCAGCCACCGGCGTCCATGTGGATGCCCCGGGTCCCGCTGTCGGGCATCTCGCCCACCGGGTCGGGGAGCACGTCGCCGATGACCATCTGGTCCACGGTGTTCTGCACCGGGTACGGGTCCTGGTTGTCCACGCCGTAGGTGTAGAACGCGCCCATGTCGCCGGAGTCGAGCCCCGCCTCGTCGATCCGGATGTACCGGAACGTGTTGTGGTCGGTGTACTGGTCGCCGTCGACCACCTCGGGCCGGGACTCCAGGCTGATCCCGTACCGCGCGGAGTGCCGCACGTTCACGTGCTCGACGAGGTTGTCGCCGGTCCCCATGAGCTCGATGCCCGCGGCATCGCCGGGCACGAGCTCGCCGACGTGGTGGATGTAGAGGTTGCGGAAGGTGTGGTGGTGCGAGATGTCGCCCTCGCCCGGCCAGCCGCCCTCGACCTTGATGCCGTCGGCGCCCAGGTTCTCGAACAGGCTGTCCTCGACGGTCAGGTGGTCGTTGGCGAACAGCGCGTAGACGCCCATGAAACCGGTGTCGCGGACGTGCATGCCGGTCAGCGTGATGCCCGTGGTGTTCTCCAGCGTGACGGCGCCGAACCGGTTGCGCGGCATCTCGATCTGCCGGTCGTACTCGGGGTACTTGTGCTCCTCGCCGGAGTCGCCCGCGCTGATCCAGCCCGAGCGGTACCAGCTCACGAAGTCGGAGTACTGGATGCCGAGGCCGTCGAAGGTGATGTCGTGCGCCCTCTGCTCGGGCGTGGCGCCCTTGACGTCGATGACCTTGGTGACCGTGGGCTTCATGATCGTCACGTCGTCGATGTCGCCGCGCGGCTTGTAGTACAGCTCCCCGGCCTCACGGTCGATGTAGTACTCGCCCGCCTGGTCCAGGAACGGCAGCGCGTTCTGGATGAAGTAGCGCGACCCGCTGCGGCTGTTCACCAGGGCGTAGCGCGCCCAGTTGTCGAGCGTCGCGAACCCCTTGCGGTAGTCGGCGCCGCCGATCGGCACGATGTCGGTGAACCAGCTCCACGACCCGCCGGACCACAGCGTGACCTGGGCGTCCTTGAGCGGGTTGCTGTCGGCCGTGTCGTCCCAGGCCGGATCCCAGTCGCCGTCCTCCCAGTACAGCCACTGGTGCACGGCCTCCTTCTCGGGCTCGCCGAGCCGCGAGAACAGGTACGGGCCCTGGGTGTCCTCCGAGCCGCGGTTGGGATACCGGGCCAGCTCGGAGCGTTCACCGTCCTCGAAGAGGGTGTAGAACTGCTCGTCGGGATCCACCTGGGTCCTGTAGATGCCGTCCTGGTACGGCTCCCAGCCGGTGACCTCCTCGGCGCCCACGAGGTTGGCCGCACCCGGGCCGTCGCTGCTGCGGTACACGACCTGATGGCCGCCGCCGCCCGAGTCCTGCTCGGTGAAGCCGATGGTCTCCGTGACGGGGTACTCGCCCGCCGCGAGGTTCACGGTGATGTCGCACCGCTGCCGGCCGTCCCGGTTCAGGCCCGTCTCGCGGATGTGGTCGCGCGCCGCCTCGACCGTCCTGAACGGGTCCTTGGCCGTGCCCTTGCCCCGGTCGTCGCCCGACGGGGAGACGTAGAGCTGCGGGCACCCGCCGCCCGAGACCGCGGCAGCGGCGTCGGCCGCCGCGCCGGCGAGGCGGTCGAACGCGATCCCGCCGCCGCCCATGGCGGCGACCAGGCTCACCGCGGCGACCGCCACGGTGCTCGTCTGTATCCAGTTCCTGGACATCGATGTCCCTTCCTCGGTGTGCTACTTGCGGGTGGTCGGTAGGAGTGGCTGGTCAGGCCTGCGGTTCGACGACGTACGTGGCCCCGCGGCGCGTCCGGAAGACGACGAGGCCCTCCTCGGGCCGCTCGACGTCGACCGGGCCGCCGGGGCCCGAGACGCGGACCCGGCCCTCGGTGCGCAGCCGGATCGTGTTGCCGGCCAGCGACTGGACCCGGGCGCCGCGGAGCCGCCCGTCGCGCCAGGTGACGGCCAGCTCGAAGGCGCCCCGGGTACGCAGGCCGCGGACCCGCCCGGTCGGGAAGGCCGCCGGGAGGCACGGCAGCAGCCACACCTCGCCCGAGTGGCTCTGCACGATCGTCTCGTTGATCGCCGAGGTGCCCCCGAAGTTCCCGTCGATCTGGAACGGCGGGTGCAGGTCGAACAGGTTGGGCGCGGTGCGGCCGGGCGAGAGGAGCTGCTTCAGGTGGGTGTACACGCCGTCCCGCTGGAGCAGCCGGGCACGGATGTTCATCTTCCACGCGAGCGACCAGCCCGCCGTGACCGCGGGTCCGCGCAGCTCGAGCGACCGGTCGGCCGCCGCGGCGAGCTCCGGCGTGCGCCGCGGCGTGATCTGGTCGCTGGGGAACACGCCCCACAGGTGCGAGACGTGCCGGCTCGTCTCCTGCGCGGCCTCCTCCCAGTCGATCAGCCACTCCTGGATCTGCCCCAGGAAGCCGATCTGGTTGGGCGGCAGCTGCTCGCGCGCGGCCAGCGCCTGGGCGGCCATCTCGCGGTCCTGGCCGAGCACCGCCGACGCCTTGTCGAACGCCGTGAACAGATCCCGCAGGATCTGCATGTCCATGGTCGGGCCGGCGCACATGCTCACGCCCACGTTGTCGATGTCGTGGTGCTTGAGCTCGGGCGAGTGCGAGGGGCTGGTGACGAGGTAGCCGGTGGCGGCGTCCTCGACGAGGGTGTCGAGAAAGAACTCCACGGACCCGCGCAGCACCGGGAAGTACTCCCGCAGCACGTCGAGGTCGCCGGTGTACTCGTAGTGCTCCCAGAACAGCAGCGAGAGCCACGCGCCGCCGGTGGGCCAGACGCCGTAGTACGCGAAGTCCACGGGCGCCGACCCGCGCCACAGGTCGGTGTTGTGGTGCGCCACCCAGCCCTTGGCGCCCCACATCTTCTGCGCCGTCCGCGCGCCGGACTCGGCCAGCTCCTCGATCATCGCGAACAGCGGCTGCCAGCACTCTGCGAGGTTCGCCGGCCCGGCGGGCCAGTAGTTCATCTGGCAGTTGATGTTCAGGGTGTACTTGGACTGCCACGGCGGCAGCATCTGGTCGTTCCACAGGCCCTGCAGGTTGGCCGGCTGGCCCGGCGTGCGGGAGCTGGAGATCAGCAGGTACCGGCCGAACTGGTAGTACAGGGCCGCGAGCTGCGGGTCCTGGCCGTCGCGGAACGCGGCGACCCGCTGGTCGGTCGGCAGGTCGACGGACGCCGAGGTACCCAGGTCGATGTCGACCCGGCCGAACATCTCCTGGTGGTCGCGCACGTGGGCCCGCCGCAGGATCCCGTAGCCCTGCGGTGTGGCCCGCTCCAGCGGGGCCACCGCCGCGGCGAGGTGGTCGCCGCCCACGTCGAGGTAGTTGCGGTGGCTCGTGCCGATCGACAGGACCAGCGTGACGGCGTCCGCGCCACGCACCCGCAGCCCGGTGTCGTCGCAGGTCACGCTTCCGCCCTCGGGCACCGCCCGGACCAGGCTGACGAAGCGGACCTTGCCCTCCAGCCCCTCGGCCTCGCCGCTGCGGCCCTCCAGGGCGAGCGTGCGGGCGTCGTGGGCGTAGGTCGACGTCTCCTGGAGCGACGTGTACCCGGCGTCGAAGGAGATCGCGCCGCGCTCGCTCGCGGTGAACCGGGCGACGATCACCTGGTGCGCGTGGCTGCCGAACACCTCCCGGGTGTGGCGCACGCCGTCGGCCACGAACGTCGTGGTCGTGATCGCCGTGGTCAGGTCGAGCGACCGCTCGTAACCCGTGACGTCGTCGGTCAGCCCGGGAAAGGCCAGGTGCAGGTCCCCGACGGGCTGGTACTGCATCTGCTCCGTCGGCCGGCCCATGAACCGCTCGTCCGCGAGCTGCTGGGCCTCCAGCCACTTCTCCTCGCCGATCAGCCGCCGGATCTCCGGCAGCGCCTCGTGCCCCAGCGGGTCGGCGTAGTCGTGCGGGCCGCCGGCCCAGACGGTGTCCTCGTTGAGCATGAGCTTCTCGGCGGCGACACCGCCGAACACCATGGCGCCGAGCCGGCCGTTGCCGATGGCGAGCGCCTGCAGCCACTCCTGGGCCGGGGCGGTGTACCAGAGCCGCATCGGGTTGGTCTCCGGGGCGTCGGCGCCCCCGGGGTCGGCCGCCGCGCTCGTGGGGGCGTGCCCGGCGAGCGCGAACGCCCCCGCGGTCAGGCCCGTCGTGCGCAAGAGGTCTCTTCGCGTGATCGGATTCATCGAGCGACTCCTTCGTCCTCTTTGTCATCACCGTTGAACGACGCGGGATAAATGTAGTACGTCACATGTATCACAAGTCAAGAGTGCAGACTGCTCCCGTTGGCCGATCGTGACCGGCCCGCGCGCCTTCCAGGCCCTACGCTGGGCACATGGGACGAGCCGGACACCGCACAGCCCTGATGGTCGCCGCCTGCGCGGCGCTGCTGCTGGCCGGGTGCACGGGCGCGCAGGGCACGAACGGGCCGGAGCTCACCAACACCAGCCCCGTGCCGGTGTCCCCTGGCTCGGAGGCGGACCCGACGTCGTCGCCGTCGTCGGGCGAGTCAGACGAGGACGGGGACGACGAGGCCGGGGACGACGCGCCCGAGCCGAGCGCGTCCGCCACCGAGACCGAGCCCGGTCCGGCCTTCCCGGCGGACACGAAGCCCGACACCGCGGAGCCCTCCGGTGAGGGCGAGACGTTCCTGAGCGTCACCGACGTGCGCGTCGCCGCGCACGACGGCTACGACCGCGTCGTGTTCGACCTCGACGGCACGGGCAGCGGCAAGCCCGGCTGGCGCGTCGAGTACGTGGACCAGGCGACCGACGACGGATCCGGCGACGCCGTGCGTGTGGACGGCGACGCGATCCTGCGGGTGTCGCTGTCCGGCACCGCCATCCCGACGGACAGCGGGGTCGAGGAGTTCTCCGGCGACCGCATCGAGCCCGCCGACACGGAGTCGATCGACGAGATCGTGTACCGCTACTGGTTCGAGGGGTACACGACGGCGTTCATCGGCGTGGACGACGCCGAGCGCCCGTTCCGCGTGTTCCTGCTGGAGGACCCGATGCGCGTCGTGGTCGACGTGCGGCACTGACCCCTCAGCCCGCGACCTCGGACTTCTGCGGCCGGGCGAGCAGGGTCGCCGCGAGGTCGGACAACGGCAGGTTGCCGGCCAGCACCTCGACGACACCGGCCGTGATCGGCATCTCGACGTCGTGCGCGCGGGCCAGCTCCAGCACCGACTGCGACGACTTCACGCCCTCGGCCGTGCCCCCGGTGGCCTTGATCGCCTCGGCCAGCGTGAGCCCCTCGCCCACGTGCTTGCCGAGCCGGTGGTTGCGCGACAGCGGCGACGCGCACGTCGCCGTCAGGTCGCCCATGCCGGCCAGGCCGGCGAACGTGGCGGCGTCGGCCCCCAGCGCGAGGCCCAGGCGCGTGATCTCCACGAGGCCGCGCGTGATGAGCGTCGCCAGCGTGTTCCAGCCGAAGCCCTGGCCCTGGGCCATCCCCGCGGCCAGGGCGATGATGTTCTTCACCGCGCCGCACAGCTCCACGCCCACCACGTCGGTGTTCGTGTAGGGGCGGAAGTACCCGGTCGAGCAGGCCGCGGCCACGAGCTGGGCCGTGGCCTCGCTGCGCGAGGCGACCACGGTCGCCGTCGGCTGCCGCTCCGCGATCTCGGGCGCCAGGTTGGGTCCGGAGACGACGGCGACGCGCTCGTCCGGCAGGTCCAGCACCTCGGCCATGACCTGGCTCATGCGCTTGTCCGTGCCGAGCTCGACGCCCTTCATCAGCGAGACGACGACGGCACCCGGCGCGGCGACGTCGTGCACCAGGCCCTTCATCGACTCCAGCGTGGCGCGGGCGACCTGGGACGGAACCGACACGACCACGATGGAGGCGCCCGCCAGGGCGACCGCCGGGTCGGTCGTGCCGTGCATCGGCGGGAGCTGCACGCCCGGCAGGTACTTCTCGTTGCGGTGCGTCGTCTCGACGGCGTGGAGCACCGCGGCGTCGCGACCCCACAGGGTGACGTCGCACCCGGCGTCGGCCAGGACCAGCGCGAAGGTGGTGCCCATCGAGCCCGCGCCGAGCACGGCGACCTTGGGCTGCGTCGCGGCGCTCACGGGCGCTCCACCGGCGGGTAGTTCGTCATCTTGGCCTCGTAGTCGGGGTGCTTGCGCAGGTCGAAGCGCGGCTTGGGCGCTACCTCCCCGCGGATCTGCTCCAGCTCGGCGGTGATGGCGTCCATGATGCGGCTCGTGGCCTCACGCAGGGTGGCGGTGTCCTGGGGCCGGTCGTACAGGTCGCTCAGGTCCACGGGCGTGCCGGTCTGGATGGTCACCTTCTTGCGCGGGAACGGCTTGAGCACGCGGCTGTACCGGCCGAGGATCTCCGTGACGCCCCACTGCGCGACCGGCAGCACCGGCAGGCGCGTCGTCAGCGCGATGCGGGCCACGCCCGTCTTGCCCTCCATCGGCCAGTAGTCGGGGTCCCGCGTCAGCGTTCCCTCGGGCAGGATCGCCACGCAGGCGCCGTCGCCGAGCTGGCTCGCGGCGTCCTTCAGCGACTCGGCGGACTTCGTGGAGTCGCGGTCCACCGGGATCATATTGGTGCCCCGCAGCGCCCACCCCGTCAGCGGCGAGTCGAACAGGCCGCGCTTGGCCAGGATGCGGGGCTCACGGCCCATGTCGAAGAGGTAGTGCGCCAGCGTCAGCGCGTCGAGCTCCGTGACGTGGTTGGCCGCGGCGATGAACCCGCCCTTGGCCGGGAAGTTCTCGCCGCCCTTCCACTCGTACTTGCACAGCGCGAACATGAGGTTCCGCACGATGAACGCGACGAAGCGATACATGCGTGACTCAGGGCGTGGGATGGACACGGCCGAAAGAATACTCGGCCGAACCGCGAACCCCGCCCCCGCCCTGACGTGCCAGACGCTCGGGCCACCGGGGTGGCCCGAGCGTCTGACCCGTGCGGGCGTCGTCGGGAGGGCGTCAGCCGCGGACGACCTCGGCGCCCAGGGCCTCCAGCTTGTCCTGGAAGTTCTCGTAGCCGCGGTCGATCAGGCCGATGCCGCGCACCGTCGACTGCCCCTTGGCGGCCAGCGCCGCGATGAGGTGGCTGAACCCGCCGCGCAGGTCCGGGACCTCGATGTCCGCCGCGGAGAGCGGCGTCGGGCCGGAGACGACGGCGGAGTGGTGGAAGTTGCGCTGGCCGAACCGGCAGTCGCGACCGCCCAGGCACTCCTTGTAGACCTGGATGGTGGCGCCCATCTTGCGCAGCGCGTCCGTGAAGCCGAAGCGGTTCTCGTACACGGTCTCGTGCACGATCGACAGGCCGGTGGCCTGCGTGAGCGCGACGACGAGCGGCTGCTGCCAGTCGGTCATGAAGCCCGGGTGCACGTCGGTCTCCAGCACGATGGACTTGAGGTCACCGCCGGCGTGCCAGAAGCGGATGCCGTCGTCCTGCACCTCGAACCGGCCGCCGACCTTCCGGAAGGTGTTGAGGAACGTCATCATCTCGGGCTGCGTGGCACCCTTGACGGTGATGTCGCCGCCCGTGGCCAGGGCCGCGGAGGCCCAGGAGGCGGTCTCGATCCGGTCGTTCAGCGCGGTGTGGGTGTAACCCTCGAGGCGGTCGACGCCCTCGATGCGGATCACGCGGTCGGTGTCGACCGAGATGATGGCGCCCATCTTCTGCAGCACCGCGATGAGGTCCATGATCTCGGGCTCGATCGCCGCGCCCGAGAGCTCGGTGATGCCGTCGGCGCGGACCGCCGTCAGGAGCGTCTGCTCCGTGGCGCCCACCGACGGGTAGGGCAGCGAGATCTTGGTGCCCTGCAGGCGGCGCGGCGCCCGCAGGTGGATGCCGTTGGGCCGCTTGTCCACGACGGCGCCGAACTGGCGCAGGATGTCGAGGTGGTAGTTGATCGGGCGGTCGCCGATGCGGCAGCCGCCCAGGTCCGGGATGAACGCCTCGCCGAGGCGGTGCAGCAGCGGCCCGCAGAACAGGATCGGGATGCGGCTGGAGCCGGCGTGGGCGTCGATGTCGGCCACGTGGGCGGACTCGACGTTGGACGGGTCAAGGTCCAGGATGCCGGCGTCGGTGTCGTACTTGACGTTCACGCCGTGCAGGTCCAGGAGCCCCGAGACGACCTTGACGTCACGGATCTGCGGAACGTTCCGCAGCACGCTCGGGGTCTCCCCCAGCAGAGAAGCCACCATGGACTTCGACACGAAGTTCTTTGCGCCTCGAACGGTGATGGTCCCGGTCAACGGGTTGCCGCCGTTCACATACAGCAGATCGTTCATATCCTCGTCGTCGTCTCGTTCGTTCCGATGATGGATGTCCGATGGCGGAGCCTCCGGGAGCCCGGTCGATCCTGCCCCTCACCGCCGGTCGTGCCAACACGGCAACCGGTGGGAGTATTCACCGTTCACCACACCTTCACTCGCGACGCACCAGGTCGCAGTTCGACACGCCGCGCGTCCACAGGGCCCGCGCATGCCGCCGTCGGCAGCCTACGTCAAGACCCCATCCGCATCGCGAGACGCACTTCCCGGATGGCGGACGGCGCGCCTAATCTCGCGGGATGAGCACCTCCGCAGCGCCGACCGCCGGGACCCCCGGCGGCGGGGAGAGCACAGTGCCGGCCGGCAATCCTCGCGGCCGCGTCGTCCTCGCCTCCCTCATCGGTACGTCCATCGAGTTCTACGACTTCTACATCTACGCGACGGCCGCCTCGCTGGTCTTCCCGACGCTGTTCTTCCCGAACGCCGAGGACCCCACGACACAGCTCCTGTCGTCGTTCGCCGTGTTCGGCGTCGCCTTCGTGGCGCGGCCGGTCGGCTCGGTCCTGTTCGGGCACTTCGGTGACCGCATCGGCCGCAAGGCGACGCTGGTCGCGTCGCTGCTCACGATGGGTGTCGCGACGGTGCTGATCGGCCTCATCCCGGCCGCGTCGACGCCGGGCTGGGCCGTGGCCGCCCCGGCGGTGCTGGTGCTGTGCCGGTTCTGCCAGGGCCTCGGCCTGGGCGGCGAGTGGAGCGGCGCCGCCCTGCTCGCCACCGAGAACGCGCCCGAGGGCAAGCGCGCCATCTACGGCACGTTCCCGCAGCTCGGCGCGCCGATCGGCTTCATCCTCGCCAACACGGTGTTCATCGCCCTGTCCACGTCGCTCACGCCCGAGCAGTTCGCCGCCTGGGGCTGGCGCATCCCGTTCCTCGCGTCGGCCGTGCTGGTAATCGTGGGCCTGTGGGTGCGGCTCTCGCTGCTCGAGACCCCCGCGTTCCGCAAGGTGCTCGAGGCCGAGGCCGTCAGCCGGGTGCCCGTGGCCCGCGTCTTCCGCACCTCGTGGAGGCAGATCATCTCGGGCACGTTCATCATGCTGGCCACCTACGCGCTGTTCTACCTGATGACGACGTTCACGCTGAACTACGGCGTCGCGCCGACCGACCCGACCGACGGCTCCCCCGCCGGCCTCGGGTACGAGAAGATCGACTTCCTCTGGATGCTGATCGTGGGCGTCGTGTTCTTCGGCATCTTCACGCTGGCGTCCGGGCCGATGGCGGAGAAGTTCGGCCGCCGCAAGCACCTCATCTGGGTGACCGTCGCGATCATCGTGTTCGGCGGGCTGTTCGTGCCGCTGTTCGCCGCGGGCCACGTGGGCGTGCAGACCCTGCTGATCCTCGGCTTCACGCTCATGGGCCTCACGTTCGGCCCGATGGCCGCCGTCCTGCCCGAGCTGTTCCCGGCGAACGTGCGGTACACGGGCTCCGGCATCGCGTACAACCTGTCCTCCGTGCTGGGCGCGGCGGTGGCCCCGTTCATCGCCGTGTGGCTGTGGGCCGAGGCCGGCGGCTCCCCCGTGCTGGTGGGCGTCTACCTCTCGGCGATGGCCGTGATCACGCTGGTCGCGCTGCTCCTGACGCACGAGACGCGCGACGTGGACTACGCGGAGAACGTCGGGGCCTGACGGCCGCGCCCCGCGCGCCTCTCCCGCCGACGCCGTCGCGCACCTTCCGCACGGGGGTGCGCGACGGCGTTCGTGCGCTCAGCCGTCGCGCGTCGTGAGGCGGGCGTACGCCAGCGACATGCCGATCACCAGGTAGCACAGCGCCCGGAACGCGCCCTCACCCAGGCCGCCCGTCGCCACGGGGTCCCGGATCAGGTCGACCAGGCTGCCCAGCGACTGCGGCAGCAGGTACGGGTGCAGCCAGTCCAGGGCCGAGATCTGCAGCAGCACCCCGGACACGATCAGCCCGCCGAGCACACTCACCACCACCAGCATGGGGTGCTCGGTGGACGCCGAGATCGCCAGCGCCACCGCGCCCACCGCCATCAGGTAGAGCGTCGCCCAGGCGATCGCGACGGCCAGCCGCCCCAGCACCTCCCCGAGGGACAGCTCCGTCCCGGACATCGACGCCAGGTTGTCCGCCCCCGCCAGGACCAGCCCGGTGACGAAGCCGGACGCGACGACGAGCGTGGCCGCGACCAGGGCGACCACCAGCACGCCCACGGCCTTGACCACGAGCAGCCGGCCGCGGGCCACGGGTGCGAGCAGCCAGCCGCGCAGCGCGCCGTGGGACTGCTCGCCGGCCAGCGCGTCGCCCGCCGCCATCGCCACCGTGAGCGGCAGCAGGAGCATCAGCAGCGTCATCAGCGAGCCCAGCGGCAGCACGAACGCGCTGGTGGCCATGGTCACGAAGATCGGCGGCTCCCCGCCGGGCCCGTCCGGGCCGGGTCCGCCCGTGGCCGGGGCTGCCCCGCCGTTCGCGGTCAGGTCGACGGCCACCCCGGTGATCACCGGGAGCACGGTGAGCAGGCCCAGCACCACCAGCGTCCGCGGACGCCGGAAGATCCACCGCAGCTCGGCGCGCAGCAGGCGGCCGACCGGGGCGCGCAGGCGGTCCGGCGCCGGTTCCTGGGTCGCGACCGTGGCCTGGGCGGTCATCGGACCGGCTCCTGGTCGGGTGCGGGCCGGGCTCCGGCGGCCTGGTCGGTGGCGGGCTCGGCGGCGGGCTGGTCGGTGGCGGGCTCGGCGGCGGTGCGCTCGCCCGAGGCCTCCCCGAGGTCGTGCGTGAGCCGCGCGAAGACGTCCTCCAGCCCGGTGCGCTCCCGCCGGGCCTCGTCGACCCGGACCCCGGCCCGGACCAGCGTCTCGATCACGGTCGCCGGCGTCGTGTCCGTAAGATCCACGCGCACGCCGGCCGGGGCGAGCCACGCGGTGACCCGGTGGTCGCGCAGGGCCGCCGCGGCCGCCGCGCCGTCGGCGGTGACCACGAGCAGCGTGGGGTTGCCGGACTCCAGCAGGTCGTCCAGCGGGCCCTGCGCCACCACGACGCCCGCGTTCAGCACGACGACGTGGGTGCAGGTCGCCTCCACCTCCGCCAGGAGGTGCGACGAGACGAGCACCGTCACCCCCTGGGCGTGCAGCTCGGCGATGATCCGGCGCACCTCCTGCGTACCGGCCGGGTCGAGGCCGTTCGTGGGCTCGTCCAGCACGACGAGCCTGCGCGGCGCCAGCAGCGCCGAGGCGAGCCCCAGCCGCTGCTTCATGCCCAGCGAGTACGCGCGGTACTTCTTGCGGGCGGCGCCCGTCAGGCCCACCCGCTCCAGCGCGGCGGACACGGCGCCGTCCAGCTCCCGTCCGGACAGCAGCGGCTCGGCGGCGGCGAACCGCAGCAGGTTCTCCCGGCCGGACAGGAACGGGTGGAAGCCCGGCCCCTCCACGAGCGCCCCGACGTGCGGGAGCACCCGGTCCGCGGCCCCCGGGACGGGGACGCCCAGCAGCTCGATCTCCCCCTCGGTCGGCTGGACGAGGCCCAGCAGCATGCGGATGGTCGTCGTCTTGCCGGAACCGTTGGGCCCCAGCATCCCGACCACGGCGCCCTCGGGCACCTCCAGGTCCACGCCGTCCACGGCGACCGTGCCGCGGTAGACCTTGCGCAGGCCCCGCGTCCGCGCCGCCACGGCGCCCGCCGAGCCTGCGATCACTGCTGGTTCGGTCACTGCTGGTCCAGGGCGTCGACGAGCACCTGCTGGGGCACCGCGCCGGCCGCGACCCGGCCGTCGTCGGTGACGATCGCGCCGCCGACGGCGATCCGGACGTACGAGCCGGAGCCGAACTCCCCGGACACCGGCTGCCCGATCTGGGCCAGGAGCCCGGCGAGGTCCTGCTCGCCTCCCGCCGACCCGCCTCCCGCCGATCCTGCGCCGCCGAGGAACCCCTCGCTCCCGGCGGGTCCCGCACCGGCGACGTCCTGGCCCAGCGCCTCGGCGGGCACCGTGCCCACCAGCACCGCGTCCCAGCCGTCGCCGACCGTCGTCAGGCTCTCCCCGGGGCCGCCCGGCTCGCCGGCCTCCCCCGCGTGCTCGCCCCGGGCCTGCGCGACGTCACCCGCGTCGGTGGTCTCGACGTCGGCGCCGGCCGGCGGCGTGAACTCGAACAGACCGGCGTCCTGCGCGCCGACCTCGAACTCGACGAAGCCGAGCGACAGGACCGGTTCGGACCTGCCGTTCGCATACACGTCGAACCGCAGCGGCACGCGCGTCTGCTCGTCGATCGCCACCGTGATCTCGCGCAGCAGCGTCTTCTCCGTCGGCTTGGGCGTCAGCACGAGCTCGTACGCGGCGCGGTCGGCGACCCGAGCCGTGCCGTCCACGACGATGTCGCTGGTCGGGCGCAGCTGCTCGATGATCTCGGTCGCCGCCTGCGCCGGGTCCGCCATCCGCGCCTCGGCGTGGCCCTGCTTCGCGGCGTGCTGCCCGGCCCGTTCCCTGGCCGCCGCGAGGTCCGCGTCGTCCCAGGTGAGCTGCCGCGCGCTGTTCTCCTGCGAGTCGTAGGCCCACGCCTCGTCGGTGTTCTTGACGAACGTCAGCTCCGACGTCGGCCGCTCGACCTGGACCCGGGCGGACTCCGCGCCGTCGTGGAACACCCGCACCGACTCGAAGTCCAGGGCGTCCGCCCCGGGCACGGCGGGCAGCCCGAGCTCGTTGCTCACCTCGGCCACGCCGTCGAACGCGGGCGGCGTGGCCTCCAGCGCGGAGGTCACGAGCTGCTCCGCGTCGATCGCGGGGAGCACCGGATCGTCGTCCGCTCCGGCGGGCAGCGCGGTCAGCGCCAGCCCGCCCAGCCCGACCGCGATCCCTGACCCGGCGGCGACCAGCGCCTTCGTCCTCGGCCTCATGTCCCGCTCCTTCGCGTGTGGAACCAGTCTGCTCCTTCCACGATCCCCCGTCGCGCCTGAGACCTCGCTGAGAACGTCCCGACCTGCCGGCCGGCACCCGCCCGGCATACGCACCGGCCGCCGCGTGCGGCATGCTGGCAGGCATGAGACCGCAGATTCTCGTGGTCGACGACGAGCCGGGCGTCCGCAAGGCGCTGGACCGCGGCCTGCGCGCCGAGGGCATGGACGTCACGGTCGCGGCGGACGGCCCGGCCGGGCTGCGGCTGGCGCGGACCGGATCGTTCGACGCGGTGCTGCTGGACATCATGATCCCGGGCCTGTCCGGGTACCGCGTGCTCCAGGAGCTGCGGTCCGCCGGCGTCACCACGCCCGTGCTGCTCGTCTCCGCGAAGGACGGCGAGGTGGACCAGGCCGACGGGCTGGACCTCGGCGCCGACGGCTACGTGGTCAAGCCGTTCTCGTTCGTGGTGCTGCTCGCCCAGCTCCGCGCCCTCCTGCGCCGCGCGGCCCCGGGCACCACGCGGGAGCCGATCCGGCTCGGGCCGCTGACCGTCGACCGCGGGGCCCGTGCCGTCCGCTACGCCGACGTCGACGTGCCCCTGAGCCCGCGCGAGTACGCGCTGCTCGTGGCGCTGGCCTCGCGCGCCGGGACGGTGTGGACCAAGCAGGAGCTGCTGACGGAGGTCTGGGGCGACGAGCAGGCCGCGACCCGGAACGTCGTCGAGGTGTACGTGGGCTACCTGCGCCGCAAGCTCGCGGCCGTCGGCGCCGGCGACCTGGTCCGGACCGTCCGGGGGCAGGGGTACCGGCTCGGGGGCGTGCCCTAGTGCCGGCGGCGCCCGGCGGGCACCGGACAGGAGCGCCCTGGGCGGGCGTCTCGCTGCGCCTGCGGATCACCGCCCTCGCCACGGCGGTCACGCTGGCCTGCCTGCTGGGCCTGGCGATGGTCGCGGGCCGGGGCCTCGCACCGCTCCTGACCGGCGCCGTGGACGACGAGCTCCGGACGGCGCTGAGCGGGGCCGCCCGCGACGTTGTCGCCGGCACGGAACCCGCCTCGGCCGACGGCCTGGAGGTGCGCGTGCTGGACACCGCGGGCGGCGCCGTCGACGACGCCCCGCCGCCCGCCCTGACGCGGGACCAGGTGCGGGCGCTGAAGGCCGGGACCCCGGTCACCGCGGGCGACCGGCGGCAGGTGCGCTGGCAGGGCTCCGTCGTCACCGCGCCCGACGGGAGCCAGCGGCTCGTGGTCGTCGGCACCGGGCTCGTGGGGCAACGCGCCGCCGAGGCGTCGGGCAGCCGCTGGCTGCTGGTCACGGCTCTCGTCGGGACCGTGGTGGCGGGCGTCGCGATCTGGTTCGCCGTCGGGTCCGCGCTGGCCCCGGTCGCCCGGATGCGCCAGTCCGTGCGCCGGCTCGCGCCCGGCGCCCGGCTGGCGGTGCCCGACGCCGCGGCCGGCGAGCTGCGCGCCCTGGCCGGCGACTTCAACGAGCTGCTGGACCGGCAGGAGGCCACCACGGAGCGGCTGCGGCGGTTCACGGGCGACGCCGCGCACGAGCTGCGGTCGCCGGTGGCGTCGATCCGCCTCCAGTCGGAGGTCGCGGTGACCAACCCCGACCCGGCGCTCTCGCAGGAGGTGCACGCCGACGTGCTCGCGGACGCCGAACGGCTGTCGGCCCTGCTCGACGGGCTGCTGGCGCTGGCCCGCTCGGACGCCGGCGAGCTGCCCCCGTCGGACGACGTGGACCTGGTGGGCGAGGTGCACGCGGCCGTGGCGCGCGCCGGGGAGCAGCCGGTGCCGATCCTGGTCAACGTCGCGGCCGACCAGGTCTGGGCGGCCGCCGCGCGCACGGAGACCGGGCTCGTCCTGGACAACCTGCTGCGCAACGCCTGCCGGTACGCCGGCACGCGGGTCGTGGTCTCGGTGCTCGCGGGCCGGTCCACCGTGCGCGTGCTCGTCGACGACGACGGCCCCGGGGTGCGGCCCGAGCACCGGGCCAAGGTCTTCGACCGCTTCTACCGGGTGTCCGACGACCGCGCGCGCACCTCCGGCGGCGCCGGGCTCGGCCTGGCGCTGGTCGCCGAGCTCGTCCGCCGCCGGGGCGGCCGGGCCGCCGTCGGCGAGTCGCCCGACGGCGGCGCCCGGTTCACCGTGGTGTGGCCGCGGGCCCGCTGACCGACCTGGCCGTCACGGTGTGAGACGCACCACCGAGCGGCCCGCTGAACAGGCATCTCGCGGACCAGCGCGGCCACGGATCGGGGTTAGCGTGTCCGGGTGGAGACGACGGCCCTGATCGCAGCGTGCCTGGCCGTCGTCCTCGGGGCCGGGCTGCAGCGCGTCGCCGGGATGGGCGTCGGCATGGTGGCCGCGCCGGTGCTCACGGTGTTCCTGGGCGCGTCGGTGGGCGTGCTGGTCAGCAACGTGGCCGCGATCGTCACGGCGCTGCTCATCCTGCGGGCGCTGCGGGACGGCGTGGACTGGCGGCGGGTGGTGACGATCCTGCCGCTCATGCTGGTGGGCTCGGTCCTCGGCGCGCTGACGGTCCGCGAGGCCGACACCGCGTGGCTCGACGTGATCGTGGGCGGCTCCGTGCTGCTCGCGCTGGGCGCCTCGGCCCTGCTGCGGCGGCGGGTGCGGATCCAGGGCCGTTCCGTCGCCGTCGTCACCGGCCTGGCGGCGGGCTTCATGAACACGACGTCGGGCGTGGCGGCGCCCGCCTGGACCGCGTACGCGCTGGCCACCCGCTGGGAGCACCGGTCGTTCGCCGCGACGATGCAGCCGCTGCTCGTGGTCATGAACGTCATGTCGGTGGTCACCAAGCTGGGCTTCGGCGCGATCCCGGCCGGCTCCGCCCCCGCGTGGTGGGTCTGGCCGGTGCTGCTCGCCGCCGTGCTCGCCGGGGTGGCGTTCGGCAACGTCCTGGCCCGGCGGCTGCCGACCCCGGTCGCCTCCCGCATCGCGGTCACGGTGGCGGTGGCGGGCGCGGTCACGGCCCTGACCCGGGGCCTCGTCACGATCTGAAGGCTCCCGCGACCCCTATTCATCCTCCGCGAAGACCACGTCGCGCTTGCGGCGGATCGCCGGGAGCACCGCGATGACCAGCGCCAGCACCGCCAGGGTGAGCAGCACCGCCGAGATGGGGCGCGTGAGGAACACCGTGGGGTCGCCGCGGGAGATGAGCAGGGCCCGCCGCAGGTTCTCCTCCAGCATGGGCCCCAGCACGAACCCGAGGAGCAGCGGCGCGGGCTCGCACCCGCAGCGCACCAGCACGAAGCCCAGCACGCCGAAGAACGCCATCGCGAGCACGTCCCACGGGTTCTGGTTCAACGAGTAGGTGCCGATGCACGCGAACACCACGATCACGGGGAACAGCACCGAGTAGGGCACCGACAGCATGCGCACCCACAGCCCGATGAGCGGCAGGTTGAGCAGCACCAGCAGCACGTTGCCGATCCACATGGACGCGATCAGGCCCCAGACGAGAGCCGGCTGCTCGGTCATCACGTCGGGGCCGGGCGTGATGCCCTGGATGATGAACGCGCCCACCATCAGCGCCATCACGGGGTGGGCGGGCAGCCCGAGCGTCAGCAGCGGGATGAACGACGTCTGCGCAGCGGCGTTGTTCGCCGACTCCGGGCCGGCCACGCCCTCGATCGCCCCGTGCCCGAACTCCCCCGGCGTCCGCGAGATCCGCTTCTCCACCGCGTACGACGCGTACGAGGCGAGCACGTGCCCGCCGCCCGGGAGCACGCCCAGCAGCGACCCGAGCCCGGTGGCGCGGAGCACCGGCGCGACGATCCGCCGCAGCTCGGCCCGGCCGGGCCACAGGTTCGCCACGCGGCTGACCATGCGGGTCCGGGTGCGCGGGTCGTGCAGGTTGCGCAGGATCTCCGCGATGCCGAACACGCCGACGGCGACCGCCACGAAGCTCAGCCCCTGGTACAGCTCGCGCACGCCGAAGGTGAACCGCGGCGTGCCCGTGTACAGGTCCTGGCCCACCGTGCCCAGCAGGATGCCGAGCACGATCATCGCGAGCGCCTTGAGCGTGGAGCCGCTCGCCAGCGCGATCGACGCCACGAGGCCGAGCACCACGAGCGAGAAGTACTCGGCGGCCCCGAACGCGAGCGCGGCGCGGGCCAGCGGCGGGGCGGCGACGGCGAGCACCACGGTCGCGACCGTCCCGGCCGCGAACGAGCCGAGCGCCGCCACCGCGAGCGCCACCCCGGCCCGGCCGGAGCGCGCCATCTGGTGCCCGTCGATCGCCGTGACCGCCGCCGACGACTCGCCGGGCAGGTTGAGCAGGATCGCCGTCGTCGACCCGCCGTACTGGGCGCCGTAGTAGATGCCGGCGAGCATGATGAGGGCCGACGTCGGGTCGTCGAACCCGAACGTGATCGGCAGCAGCAGGGCGATGGTCGCCGTGGGCCCGATGCCGGGCAGCACGCCGACGGCGGTGCCGAGCGCGACGCCGAGCAGGCAGAACAGCAGGTTGTGCCATTGGAGCGCCTCGGAGAACCCGAGGGCGAGGTTGTCGAGCAGGTCCATGTCGTCTCTCCTCGTTCCCGCCGGGGGCCTAGCCGCCGAGCCCGTCGCCCAGCAGCGGCAGGCGCAGCTGCAGCAGGACGACGAAGATGACCCAGCTCGCCGCCGTCAGGCCGGCTGCGATCACCAGGGCCTGCAACGGCCTGGTGCCGGGCCGGGCCAGCGCGGCGAGCAGGCCGGTGCCGAAGGTCGCGGGCAGCAGGCCGAGCCCCTCGACCGTGAGCGCGAAGAACACCACGGCGGCGAACACGGCCAGCGTCGGCCGCCACCGGAGACCGGCGAGCGGGCGGGGGTCGGGCGCGGCGTCGTCGGGACGGGCGTCGTGGGGCGCGGCGTCGTCGGGCACGGCGTCGGCTGGCACGACGTCGCCCGGCACGACGTCGGCCACCTCGCCGGGCGCCGGGTCGGGCGCGACGTACGCCTTGACGACGGTCGCGAGGCCGAGCGCGGCGAGCACGAGGCCGAGGGCGAGCGGCACGTACCCCGGGCCCATCTCGAGGAGGGCGCCGAGCTCGTACCCGAGCGCCCCGACGGCGAACGCCGCGCCGAGGCCGAGGAAGATCAGGCCCGCGACGAGGTCGCCCGTCGAACGGGGCCGGAGGGCGCCGATCTCAGCCTCCCTGACCGTCGGCGATGATCCCGCCCCAGGTCGCGATCTGCTCCTCCAGCAGCGCCGCGTGCGCCTCGGGGGTGGCCTGGTCGGCACTCACGGGCGCGGTGCCGAGGTCGGCCATCTGGTCGACGACGCCCTGGTCGGCCAGCGCCACCTGGAGCGCGCCGGTGAGCTTCGCGACGATCTCGTCGGGCGTCTCGGCCGGGACGTACAGGCCGTGCCACACGCTGACCTGGATGTCCGGCTGGCCGCCCTCCGTCGTGGTGGGCAGGTCGGGCAGGGCCTCGATCCGCTCGGGGGTCGTCACCGCGTAGGCCTTGACCTCGCCCGCGGTGATCTGGCCGGTCGTGTTCGTGGTCTGGTCGCACATGAAGTCGACCTGTCCGCCCACGATCTCGGCCATGGCGGGGCCGGTGCCGTCATAGGGCACGGCCGTCAGGTCGACGCCGAGGGCGTCCGTCAGGAGCAGGCCGCACAGGTTGGAGGCGGAGCCCTCGCCGGCGTGCGCCATCGTCACCGTGTCGGCGTTCTCCTGGACGAAGGTGACGAACTCCTCGAAGGTGTCGGGCTCGAAGTCGGCGCGCGCGATGATCGTCATGGGCACCTCGGTGACGAGACCGATCGGCTTGAAGTCGGCCACGGGGTCGTAGGCCAGGTCGGCGTAGAGCGCCGGCGCCGTGGACATGCCGATGTGGTGCATGAGCACGGTGTAGCCGTCCGGCTCGGCCGTCGCGGCCTGTCCGGCTCCGACGGTGCCGCCCGCGCCGTCGACGTTCTGGACCACGAGCTGCACGCCCAGCTCCTCGGCCATGGGCTCGGCGACCATGCGGGTCACGGTGTCGGTGGGGCCGCCGGCGGAGAACGGCACGATCACCTCGATGTCGTCCTCGGGGTAGGCGGCGGGGTCGGAGCCGCCGCCCGAGGAGCAGGCGGCCAGGGCGAGGCTGAGACCGGCGAGCGCACCGAGGTACGCGGCGGCCTTCCGGTGTCTCCGGGGTGCGGCGGGGGTCATGTCCGTCTCCGATCATCGTTGATCTGGCAGAGGTTGATCCGTGGCAGTCGATCCGGTCGAGACCGTGACATTACCGCCCAACATGTGATGTACGCCACAAAGTTCTCATGGCTTGACCTAACGGTGACCTCGTCGGCGAACGATGCCACCCCGGAATGTCAGAGGTGTCCGGAATACTTGCCGCGTGATCCGGATAGTGCGCTCTCTCGCCGTGGGTTTCGCCCTCGCCTGCATCCTGCTGATCGGTCTCCGGCTCGATCACGGCGCCCCGGACTGGTGGCTGCCCGTCGCCCTGGTCGTGAGCATCCTCGCGGTCGCGCTCACGGCAGTGGTGACCACCCTCGTGGGCATCGGCGGGACCAGCGCGTTGCGCACCACGCCGTCGGTCGACGTCGTGGTCACCGCCGAGCGCGAGGGCCGCCTGCACCTGGCCAAGGTGCTGGACATCTCCTCGACCGGGACCGAGATCAACGACGATCCCGTGGCCGAGCTGCGGCTCGCCGTCGCCGCCCGGACCCGCGCCGCGTACACGACGACCACCCGCGCGCTGATCGACAGGACCCGCCTGCCGCAGTTCCAGCCGGGGGCCGTGGTCGTGGTGCTGCAGGAGAAGGCGGACGCCCCCGGCGTGACCCTGCTCCAGTCCCCGCCGCAGTCGTGGCGGGAGAAGGCCGCGCAGGCGGACACGGTCGCCCGCATGGACGAGCCCGACGAGTGGGCGGCGGTGCCCGTGAGCGCGGGCCGCGACGCGCGTGGGTTGGTGAAGATCCCGGCGGTGCTGCTCGCGCTCCTGGTCCTCGTCGGGTTCGCCGCCCGCCTCTACCCCGTGCGCGAGGACGTCGCCGCGGTACTCTCCGGCACGCCGCTGCTGGAGGTCTCCGCGGCCCAGGAGCGGCGCGTCGACCGGGAGGCCAGCACCCTCGACCCGGTGCGCGCGCAGGAGGTCGTCGACGCGTTCGTCGCCGAGGCCGGGGACAGCTCCTTCACTGACGTCGGCCTCGGCAGCACGACGGCGACCGCGACCGTGCCCGCGACCCCCGGCTCCGACAACACCGACGACCTCGTCTGGGCGCGCGGCGACGTGGTGCGGCACGAACCGTCGCCCATCCAGCCGAGCGACGACGAGCTGCCGCTGCGGACCTTCGACGCCGCCGACGTCGACTGGGGCTCGCTCCAGGAGCTCGCCGACCGGCTGCCGCAGCAGGCGGGCTTCGAGCCGGAGGACCTGGTCACCGTCCGGGTCCACGTGCCGAACCCGGCGTTCGGCGACACCGGCCGGGCCTACGAGATCGTCGTCCGGGGCTCCGGCACGTACGACGACGCCTCGGTCACCTACGGGCCCGACGGCGAGGTCGTCGACATGTACGGCGGGGCGAAGGGTTCCGAGGTCGCGCGGTGGGACGCCGACCACTGAGGTCTGTGCCGGAACCCTCGCCGGACGGGGAGGTCAGCGCCGCAGCCGGCGGTCGGAACGCCGCCTGCCGGGCAGCCGCCGGGCCACTCAGACGCCGAGCTTCTCCCGGACCAGCGCGACGACGCGGCCCACGTTGACCGCCCAGCCGACGCCGAAGACGCGCGGCCCGATGACGTGCTCCGCGTCCGGGTCCCACAGCCGTTCCTTGGCGCGCTCCAGCGTCGGGAACCGGAAGTCGTACGGCACCACGGCCGCGACCTTGCCGTTCCACGTGCGTTCTTCCTCCGGAAGGCGCAGCTCCTTGACCACTGCCACGACCGCCAGGCCGATGGTCACGATCGTGACGAGCCGCTTCAGGCCGCCCCCGCGGTGCTTGGTGCTGCCGCCCGACTTGGTGGAGCCCACGACGTCCTCCGGTGCTCGCGGCGCCGGCTCTCGTCGCCGGTGCCTGTCGCCACCATCCTGGGCCACGCGTCAGCAGGTCGCGAACGCAGTTCGGGACGCCGTCGGCGCGACACGCGGCGCGGTCAGCCCAGGGCGGCGACGAGCCGGGCGCACCGGGGCGGGTCCTCGGTGAGGCCGTTGTCCAGACCCCAGACCCAGTAGTCGGTGACCCGCCACAGCGCCCACGCCCGGGCCAGCTCGACGTCGAGCCGCGCGGCCTCGACCAGCACGTCGAACCAGCCGGGGATCTCCCGGTCGGTCATCTCGTCGACCCGGTGCCAGAGCACGTTCACCGCCGTCCGCTCCGCGTCGCCCCGCCTCAGCACGGGGTCGACCACGCACCACCGGCCGTCCCGGTCCCGCAGCACCTGGTCGAAGTGCAGGTCGGTGTTCACCGCCACCGGATCCCGGTCGCCGGCGAGGATCACGGCCGCGGCGTCGGCCGCGAGGTCCAGCACGCCCGGGTCGAACGGCCGGCCCAGGTGCTCCCAGGCGGGGCGCAGGCGCGGGGTCAGGCGGGCCACGTCGTCCACCACGCGGCCGACGCCGGCCGCGACGTCGTCGCCGGCGGGGATCGCGAGGCGCCGAGCGATCCGGCCGATCTCGGCGAACGCGACGTCCAGGGGCTGGCGCGCGAGCGAGCGGTGCGGGTCGAGCCGTTCCAGCAGGAGCACCCCGGCCGCGGGGTCCGCCTCGAGCTCCCCCACCACGCCGTGGCCGCGCCAGAACTCCAGCGCCGTCGAGAGCGCGGCGGTGTCGTCGTCCGGAGGTGTCAGGCGGAGCGCGGCGGGCGACCCGGCCCGGCGCACGGGGACGACCAGCGCGTTCGACCCGTGCAGGGGCGGGCCGTCGACCGTCAGGTCCCAGCGCCGGCACCGGGCGTCCACCAGGCGCGGCAGATCGGCCAGCCACTGTTCCTCGGCGGCCGTCGCGGTCCACCAGCGCGGCATCGCGAGGAAGGTCGCGGGGACCTCGATCACGGCGTCTCCGCGAGGATCACGGCGCCTCCGCGAGCAGCGCGTGCCGGTTGGTCCGGATGAACGCCTTGAGCGCGGTGGGCACCAGGTCGACGTCCGCGAGCGCCTTCTCGTCGCGCAGGTCCACGTGCTCGACGTCGTAGGTGCCGCGCGTCGGCTCCTGGAACTCCGGGCCGGACCGCAGCGCCAGGTCCATGGAGGTCACGCGCGCGAGGAAGTAGTGGTGCACCGCGACGCCCGCGTCCTTGGGCCGGGAGGTCAGGAACACCTGCCGGACGACGTCCGCCGTGGCGCCCAGCTCCTCCATCAGCTCGCGGCGCAGCGCGTCCTCGACGGAGGCGTCCTCGGGTTCGACGCCGCCGCCGGGCGTCACCCAGTACGGCGACCGGCCCCGCACGGTCCGCTTGATCAGCACGAGGCGGCCGGCGTCGTCGAGCAGGATCGCGCGGGCCGAGCGGCGCACCACCACCGGCGGGACGGTGCGGACCGCCTGCGGCTCGTCGACGACGGGCGCCTGGCGCAGGTACCCCTCGAAGAGCGGTCCGCCGGCCGCGTCCAGGGTGGCGCGGGCGACGTCGACCATGGCCTGGTCGTCGTGCCGGGCGGCCACCCAGCGGGCGGCATAGCCCAGGTCCCAGGTGCGCAGCTCGCGCAGCAGCCACTTGCCGCCGCCGTCCCACCGCCCGGCCGCGGCCAGCGCGAGGTGCCCGACCCGCTCCCACAGCACGGACCGCACCACGTCCGCCTCGCCGCCGTCCCGCGCGTACGCGAGGTCGTCCAGCAGGTCCGTGACGCCGTACCGGGCGTCCTCCAGCGCGGTGTCCGACGCCGGACCGGGGCCGGCGTCCAGCAGGGCGCGACAGTCGGCCTGCAGACCGTCGACCGCCCCGGCGGGACCTGCCACGAGCACCCCCGTGGCGATCATGCGCGCCAGCGTGGGCCGTCTCCGGGCCGTCTCCTTGGCGATGAACCAGCGGTGCCCCGCCTCGGTGTTCACGAACAGCTCGACCGGCCAGCCCCGCCAGCGCAGCGCGTCGCGGTGCCCGACGGCGTCGTCCGGCAGGCACACCACGATGTCCAGGTCGGAGCCCGCCGTGCGGGAGCCGGGGTCGAGCACGCTGCCCGCGAGCAGCGCCCAGCGCGCCTCGGGGTAACGGTCGGCCACCAGGGCAGCAGCGTCAGCTCGCGGGTCCACGCCCGTCATCCTTGCGCACGACGAGGGGCCGACACATTCGTTTTCGTGAACCCTGCCCCACGACGAGGTGAACCCGGGTTGGTGAGCCCGGCGTCAGACCACCGACGCGGCGGTCAGTTCCCTACTCGAACGTCGTGCGTGTCCCGGTCGCGACCGCCGGGTAGAAGGCCACCAGCCAGTCCCAGAGCCGGTCCGCCACCTGCGCCGCGTCCCGTCCGGTGGTGTCGATGACCAGGTCCGGTTGAGGCGACTGCGGCGGTTGGCCGTTGTGGAACAACGAGAGCCCTGCCGGGTGCTCGTGCCGGCGCTGGCGGTCCGCGAGGTCGCTGTCGTCCGTCCTGAGCTCGACGATCGCCACGGCCGCCGCGCCCTCCTCACCGAGCGCCGCCAACCGGACCTCGAGGTCTCGGTTGGCCTCCGGCTCGAACGCCTGCCCGTCCACGATCACACCCTGACCGGCCCGCAACATCGCGACGACGGCTGCGTTCATCGCCTTCAGCATGAGCATTCCGTCCGGGCCCGTACGGATCCGCCGGACACGTTCGTGGCCCTCGGCCGCCTCGACCTCCTCGTAACGAAAACCGAGGTCCGAGTGCCGTGCACCCGCCAGCCCGCCTCCCCAGTGATCCGGCACCATGCGGAACAGCTCGTCGAGACCGAACCTCAACAGTGCCGCCTCCGCTCGCTCCTGGATCGCGGTCGTCAGGGTCGACTTCCCTGCGGCGGAAGGACCGTTGATCACCAGGCACAGCGGCTTGACGGGCGAAGGAGAGTTCATGTCAGGCCGCCAGCACCCGGCGCCGGACGCGCGTCACGATGCTCCGGGTCGCGATCTTGTGGAAGCCGGAGTCGATGACAAGCAGGCGGTAGACCGCGCCGAGCACGCCCGGGAAGGTCGCGTCGGTGTGCGCTTCGACCCGCGTGCCGGCGTCGTCGGGCACGAGCCGGAAGGTGAGGGTGTAGACCGAGAACCGGTGGACGCCGTCGAGCACGAGCCGACCCGGCGCGTCCGCCGCCCGGACCCGGAAGCCCGGCACCACGGAACCCGCCGTGAGCGGGCGCGGCCCCTCGGGCCGCCGGTCGCGGCAGCCGATCAGGCGCACGTACCAGGCGGGCCGCCCGAGCACCTCGACCTGGTCCAGGACGGCACGCCACACCACCTCGGGCGGGGCGCCGACCGTCGCGGCGCGCACGTCCCGGTAGCGCCGGGGGCCGACGGCGCCCGAACCGGCGTCCCCCGAACCAACGGCGCCCGGACCCGACTCGCTCGAACCAGCCATGCCCGGACCCTACCCGCGGGCCCGCAGGGTCGGGACCAAAGACCCTGCCGCCGCGACCTCGTAAGACGCACACTCCGAGGTAGGTGAGGGGGCCCGTCCACGGAGGTACCCCATGTCCGCCACCCGCACGATCCTCAGGAGCCTGGCGGCGTTCGGCGGCAGCCTGGCCGTGCTGCTCGGCGGACTCGCCCTCCCTGCCGCCGCCGAGCCGGAGACCCCGGTGTACTTCACGTCCGGATCGACCATGACCCGGGCCGACGGCCTCGGCTTCGACACCTGCACCGCGCCGTCGCTCGCGCAGCTCGCGGCGTGGCAGGGCACGTCGCCGTACAAGGTGGTGAACATCTACTTCGGCGGCAACAACCGCGGCTGCGCCCAGCCGAATCTGACCCGGACGTGGGTGCGCGACGCCGTCGTGGGCGGGTGGAAGCTGCTCCCCACCTACTTCGGCTACCAGCCGTTCTGTAAGTTCGGCAGCAGCAAGCCGAACCGCTACACCGCCACCGACGCCACGGCCCGGGGGAACTCGGACGGCGCGGACGCCGTCACTCAGGCCGCGTCACTGGGCGTGCGGCCGGGCAGCGGCCTGTACGCGGACGTCGAGCACTACGACCGGGCCGACGCGAGCTGCCGGACGGCGGTGCACCGGTACGTGTCGGCGTGGACCAAGACGGTGCACGCCTCGGGGTACCTGGCGGGCGTGTACGCGCACCAGGACTCGGGGATCCGCGACCTCTCCGACGCCTACAACTGGACCACGTACGCCCGCCCGGACGCCGTCTGGATGGCCCGCTGGGACGGCGACCCCTCGCTGACCGGCTGGCCGACGGCGCCGAACGCGCACTGGTCGAACTACCAGCGCGCCAAGCAGTACCAGGGCGACCACACCGAGACCTGGGGCGGGGTGACGATGGCCATCGACTCCGACAACGTCAAGGCGCCCGTCGCCACGGTCGCGCGTACCTACCGCGTGACGAGCACGACGCCGCTGAACGTCCGCAGCGGCCCGGCGGCGTCCTACCCCGCCGTCCGTACCTACCAGCCGGGTGCCACGCTGTTCGTGGTGTGCCAGGCCACCGGGCAGACGGTCGGCACGACGTCGGTGTGGGACCGGCTGACCAACGGGGCGTGGGCGAGCGACTACTACGTCTCGACGCCGTCGAACACCGGGTTCTCCTCGGGGCTGCCGCGGTGCCTCTACCCGGGGCAGGTGACCGTCGACTCGCTCAACGCGCGCACCGGCCCGGGGGCGTCGTTCCCGACCACCGGCAGCCCGCTGCGCCGCGGCGCCCTGGCCCCCGTGATGTGCCAGGCGACGGGGAGCCTTGTGGGCACCACCTCGGTGTGGAACAAGCTGTACGGCAACCGCTGGGTCAGCGACTACTACGTCTCGAACCGGTCGAACACCACGTGGAGCGCTCCGGTGCCGCGCTGTCCGTGAGACCGGGCTGAAGGAGGTCCATCGTGCCGCTCTATGTCATCGAGCGAACCTACGCGGAACGCGTCGAGCCCTACCTGGGCGCCTTCGAGAAGCTCAACGAGATCAACGCCAACGAGGGGGTGCGCTGGCTGTACTCGTTCCTCTCGCTCGACCATCGCAAGTCGTACTGCCTCTACGAGGCGCCGACCGCCGAGCTGATCCTGAGCGCCGCCGCGGCGGCAGGGATCCCGGCGGACCGCGTGGTCGAGGTCGCCGGGCGGATCCTGCCGTCCGGTGCGCTCGAACCGGTCGTCTGAGGGCCCGACCGTCCGACGGTCCCGGCCGTCGGACGTCCTCCGTGTCAGTCGAGCAGGCCCTGGGTCGCCGCGTACCGCGCGGCGCGGGTCCGGTTCTCGCAGCCCGTCTTGAGCAGGATGCTGCGCACGTGGTTGGCGGCCGTGTTCTCGCTGATGACCAGCGAGCGCGCCACCTCGCGGTTGCTCAGTCCCTGCGCCACGAGCCGCAGCACCTCGATCTCACGTTCGGTGAGCCCGTCGGCGCGCCGCGCCCGGACACCGACGGGCTCCCCGAGCGCGGCGTCGAGCATGCGGAGCACCCGTCGTGACCCCACCGACGTGGCGATGCGCCGCGCCTCGGCGGCGAGCGCCCCGACGTCGCAGCCGTCCGCGCCCGTCGTGAGGTGCGCCGCCACGTGCGCGGCCAGGGTGTGAGCCACGTGCAGGTGCGCTCCCATCGCGCGGTCCATCGCCTCGGCCCGCGCGAACTCCGCCTCCCAGCCCTCCGTGCCCAGCAGGGCGTCGAGGGAGCCCAGGTAGCGGTCGGCGCTGCCCATCGCGCTGACGAGCGAGCCGAACATGATGTTGAGCCCGGCGTAGGGTGCGAGCGCGGTGCGCACCACCCGGGCCGCCTCCAGGTCGCCGAGCGCGACCGCCGCGTCGGACAGGAACGCCAGGACGCCCGCGCGGGTACCGGGTGACGACTCGGCTGTCCCGGACTCGATCAGCCACCACAGCGCACGGCGCGCGGCGTCGTGCATCCCGAGCTCGGTGTAGAGCGCGAGCAGGCCGGGCACCCACCGTCCGCCGAAGTCGTCGTCGCCGCTGACGAGCCCGCGGACCTCGTCCAGCTCACCCCGCTCCCGGCGGAGCACGAACTGCTGCACGCCGTACTGGCCATCAGGGCCCACGTGCTCGTCGAGCTCCACGGCATGGCCGATCTCGAGCAGCGCCTCCGACACCTGGGCCGCTCGTGCCAGGCGTCCGGCGGCCAGGTGGTCCGAGAAGTCCACGCAGCCCGCGAGATAGCCGAAGTAGCGCTGGTGGGTGCTCTCGACCGCCAGGCGCAGGTCGGTGAGACCGGCCCGGACGACAGCCGTGTCCCCGCGCTGGTAGCCGAGCAGCGTGCGGTACGAGGCCGCCGGGCCCAGGCGCAAGAGGTCATGGGTTCGCAGGCAGAGCTCGGACAGCTCGATCGCACGGCCGAGCTTGACGTCGGCGTCGGTGACGGCGCTGCCGAGCACGAGCGAGGCGACCAGGACATCCCCGAGCAGGTCATCGCCCCCGAGCTCGCGGGCACGCGTGATCGAGCGCTCGAACAGCACACGGCCCGGCTCGTCCTCGCCGTCGAAGGCGAGCGCGCGGCCCAGGCCCGCCTTCGCGCGGATCCGGAGCTCCTCGTCCTGGTCGTCCGACGAGTCGAGTGCGGCACGCAGCAGCGCGACCGACCTGCCCCCGGCGACGTTGGTCCGCCAGTTGGCGTCCTCGTACTGCACGGCGGCCCGGAGCCTGTGCGCGGACGCCGCGTCGTCCGCGACCGGCTCCGCGAGCGCCCGCGACCGTACGAACGCGCCGGTCAGCATGCGCTCCCGGGAGGCGAGCAGGGTGGCGTCGTCGGCCCGCGCCCTGTCGTCGTCGATCGCCGCGGCGCGCTCGTAGAGGTCGGCGGCCTCGTCGTGCGCCAGGCCCTCCGCCGCCAGGACGGCGGCGAGGCGCAGGTAGCGCACGGCCTCCGCGCGGTGGCCCAGCACATAGGCCGCCTCGAAGTGGTGGGCCACCTGGGCCGCATGCGCGGCGCCGCGGCCGCCGCGCGCCTCGAGCGCGCGGGCGACCCGCAGGTGGAGGACCGTGCGGCGGGCGGACGGCATCGCGCCGAGCACGACGTCCCGCGTGATGGCGTGCCGGAAGCGGACGGCGGTCGGCGCGTCGTCGACCGGTTCGAGCAGGTAGGCGTCGACCGCGGCGTCGAGGTGACCGAGCGCTGCCTCGGGCTGGGTCTCGCCCGCGGCGACCAGCAGGTCCACGTCCACGACGTCGCCGATGACGGCCGCACGCTCGACCGTCCCCCGCGCCTCGGCGTCCAGCGCGCCCAGCCGTGCCTCGACCGCGTCCTGTACCGACGGCGGCATCCGCCCGCCCGGCTGCACGAACCCGGCGGGGCCCTCCGCCGCGAGGGTCTGCACGAGCTCGCGGACGAAGTACGCGTTGCCGCCGGTGCGCTCGCGCAGGTCCACGGCGGCGGTCCGGGCCAGCGCGGCCGGCACGTTCGCCTCCTTCTGGAGATACTCCTCGACGTCCGCCGCGGCGAGCGGCGGCAGGTCGACGCGGCGCACACCGTCGAGCCGGTAGAGGCGGGCCACATGGTTCACGAGGTGGTCGGTCCGGTCGGTCGCGGTCACGCGGTGGGTCGCGACAAGGAGCAGCCGGAGGTCCGCCGTCTGCTCCACGAGGTACGAGAGCAGCTCCCAGGCGGTCTCGCCCGCCCAGTGCACGTCGTCGAGCAGCAGCACGAGCGGCTCGACGGCGGCCGCCGAACGCACCGAGGTGACGACCGCGTCGAGCAGGTCGCGGCGGGACGCGCGGCCTGCCGGACGCTCGCCCACGACCGTGCCCAGGAGCGCGACCGTGCCCGCCACGGCCTGCTCGTCGGGCGACGGGCGGGCCAGCGGGAGCGCGCCGTCGGCGATCGCCGCCCGCATCGCGGCGGCCGGGGCCACGAACGGCTCGTAGGGTGACGCGAGCGTGCTCGGGCACGCGCCGGTGAGCACCGTCACCCCGTCACGCGGCAGCTCGGCCGCGAGCTGGGTCAGGAGGCGCGACTTCCCGGCCCCCGGCTCGCCGCCCACGAATCTGACCTGGCGCGACCCGGCGCGCGCCGCCGCCCAGGCCTCCTGGAGCTGGGCGCGCTCGGCCCGGCGCCCGACGAACCGGCCCCGAGCCGCCTCGCCGCGGCGCGGCTGCTCCTGCGCCGACCAACCGGCCACGTCAGCAACGTTACGCCGGGGCGCTCGAACGGGTCGATGGTCAGATCTGACCATGTGCGCCGGCCCTCGAAGATGGTCCGTTCCGGTCATGTCCCGTCTCGCGCCCGCTCCTAGCGTCGCTCGTACCAGGGCTCCGTCCGGAGGGGTCCGATCACGAAGGAACGGAACCATGACTGGACAGAACCCTCGGGACACGCGTCGCGCCGGCCTGCTGGCGGGCATGCTCGCCGCGGTGGGCGCCGCGACGCTCGCGCTGGGCGCACCGGCCACCGCACGGCCCCTGGAGGACGAGGAGACGAACGGGCCGAGGCTCGTGCTGGGCGGCCGCGCCGCACTGGACAGTGGCGAGCTGGCCGCCGGCGGGTGGTCGATCGTCACCGAGACGCCCGACCGGCTCGTGCTCGTTTCCGGCGCCGCACGCGTCCGCGTCGTCGTCGACGCGGTGGTCGGCCCGACGGCCGACCCGGCCGGCGCGGACGGCCTCGTTCCGGCGCTGGCCGAGGCCCCCGGCATCACGGCGCCGAGGTACCTCGAACGGCCCTCCGGCGCGCTCGCTGTCCTCGACGTCGACTCCTCGGCGAGCGGGGCGTCCTCCTGCACGGCGCTGCCGTGGCAGGCGGACACGGCGAACAGGACCACGCTGACGGGCGAGGGCGACGCCAAGGTGGTGCTGGGCACGCCGTGCACCGTCGAGCGGGCCTACGTGGTCGCCCAGGGCCCGGGCAACCTCCTGGCCGAGGCACAGGCCCCACGTGGCCCGGACGGCGGAGCCGCATCCATGGACGCGGCGGACGCGCTGGTGCTCACGCTGGTCCCTGCCGGGACCCGGGGTGACGGCGCAGCGTCGTCGCTGGGATACGTCCCGCGGTGATCACTCGGTCCCGGCCGGTCCGTGTGACCGGCCGGGCGCACCGTCGTCGACCGGGTCCTCGACCGGCCGGAGGTTGGCGAACAGGTCGTTGAGGGCCTCGGTCATGGACGGGTGGGTGTAGATCTCGTCGCGCAGCTCGCCGGCCGTCACGCCGTGGCGCATGGCGAGCGCGACCGTGTTGATCGTCTCGTGGGCGTCGTGGCTGAGCATCGTGACGCCGAGGATCTGATCGGTCTCGGCGTCGACGACCGCCTTCATGACGCCCCGCGGATCGTGGACGATCCGCGCCCGGGGCACGGTCGCCATGTCGGCGACCCGCCTCCGGGCGACGAGGAGCGGGCGGCCCGACGCGCGGGCCTCGGCCTCGGTGAGGCCGACCCGCGCCAGGGGCGGGGTCATGAAGAGCGCGGAGGCGACGGCCCTGCGGTCCGTGGTGGTGCGGTGGCCCTCCCCGGTGAGGTGGTCGAGCACGATCCGGTGGTCGTCGAGCGAGACATAGGTGTACTGCGGCCCGCCGTTGACGTCACCGACCGCATAGACGTGCGGCTGGGTGGTGCGCAGGTGCTCGTCGACCACGACGGCGCCGCGGGCGTCCGTCCGGATCCCGGCGGCGTCGAGACCGAGACCGGCGGTGTGCGGACGACGTCCCAGCGCGGCGAGCACCGTGTCGCCCCGGACCGTCTGCGGCCCGCCTGCCTGATCGGTGTAGCTGACGACGGCGACGCCGTCCTCGTCGGCGACGCCGGTGACCGTGGCTCCCGTGCGGATCGTGACGCCCGCGTCGGTCAGGATCTCGGTGGCGGTGGCGACGACGTCGTCGTCCTCGGCCCGCAGGATGCGCGGCCCCCGGGCGAGGAGGGTCACGCGCGCGCCGAACGCGGCGTGCATCGACGCGAACTCGACGGCGACGTACCCGCCGCCGAGGACGACGAGCTCGTCGGGCCGTTCGGTGCGGGCGAGCAGCTGGGTGCTGGTGACCACGCGCTCGCTCTCGCGCAGTCCCGGGACCGGCGGGAGCTCGGGATCGGCGCCGGTGTTGACGACGATCGTCCGCGCCGTGACCCGCAGGGTGTCGTCGCCGGCCGTGACGACCAGGGTGTGGGGGTCCGCGAAGGCCGCGGTGCCGGTGATGACGGTCACGGTGTCGAGGGTGTCGAGCATCGCGAAGTTCTTGCCGCGCAACAGCGTGGTCAGGGCGTCGGTGTGCTCCGCGGCGCGGCGGTACCGGTCCGGACCGGGGACGTCGGCCGAGCCGTTCTCGGCGTAGTGCACGAGGGCCTTGGTGGGGACGCACCCAATGTTGATGCACGTCCCGCCGTACATGCGGTCGGACTGCTCGATCATCGCGACGCGGCTGCCGTGGCGGGCCATGGTGGCCGCGAGGGTCTTGCCGCCCTTGCCGAAGCCGACCACCGCGAGGTCGACGTCGAGCTCGGCGGACCGGGTCGTCACGGACTCGTCAGCGAGGTTGGTCATGCGTCGATCTTGCCGGGTGGCCCGGATCACGACCAGCGCGGCGTCCCGGCCCGCCCGTCCCGTCCGGCCGGGTGCGACGATGGGGCTCGTGCAACGACACCCTCGACCGACGGGACAGGCATGATCGACCCCCTGGTCGCGACCCTCGTGATCCTGTCGCTGGCGGTGCTCGGCTTCGCGACCAACCGGGTGCCGCTCGTGATCGTCGCGCTGTTCGTGCCGGTCGCGTTGTGGGCGACCGGCGTGCTCGACCTGGGCGAGGCCCTGTCCGGCTTCAGCGATCCGATCGTCCTGTTCATCGCCACGCTGTTCGTGCTCGGTGAGGCACTGGCGACGACGGGGATCACGGCGTGGATCGGGACGCAGCTCGAGAAGTGCTCGTCGTGGGGGCGCGCCGGGCTGCTCGTGGCGATGGTCGGCGGCACGGCGGTCCTCGCGGCGGTCATCAGCATCAACGGAGCCGTCGCGGCGCTCCTGCCCGTCGCCGTCGTCGCCGCCGCGCGGGCCGGCATCGTGCCGTCGAGGATGCTCGTCCCCGTGGCGTTCGCCGCCAGCGCGGGGTCGATGCTGACGCTGACCGGGACCCCGGTGAACGTCATCGTCTCCGAGGTCGCCGCGGAGTCGGGCGGCCGCGAGTTCGGGTACTTCGAGTTCGCGCTGGTGGGCCTGCCGCTCGTCCTGGTCACGATGTTCCTCGTCGTGACCCTCGGCGAGCGTCTCCTGCCGGAGCGGGTCCCGGAGCACCTGGTCGACGTCGCGGCCGACCCGCACGAACGGGTGCGTTCGTGGCGGGAGAGCTACACCGCGGAGCTCGACGCGGCCCGCCTCTTCACGGACACGGCCGGAGTCGTCGAGGTGCTCATCGCGCCGCGCTCGACCCTGATCGGGCGTCGCGTCAGCCCGGGCATGACCACGCGGGACGAGGATCTCGTGGTGGTCGCGCTGCGCCGCGGCAGCGACTCCTCGGCCGGTTCCGACGGCTCGGCCTCGTCGGGAGCGTTGTCGTTGCAGGCCGGTGACTCCGTCCTGGTCCGCGGGCCGTGGGAGGCGCTGCACCGCTACACCCGGTCACCGGACGTCATCGCCGTCGAGGCGTCGCAGAGCCTCCAGCGGAGCGTGCCGCTCGGGACCGGCTGGAGGCGCTGCCTGGGGGTGCTGATCGCGACGATCGGGCTCCTGGCGACTGGCGCCGTCCCTCCGGTGATCGTCGGGCTGCTGGCCGCGGGGGCGCTGGTGCTGCTGAAGGTGCTCACCGTTCCCCAGAGCCTCCGGGCGATCTCGTGGGACACGGTCATCCTCATCGCCGCGCTCATCCCCTTGTCGACGGCGTTCGTGTCCTCGGGCGCGGCCGAGGCGATGGCAAACGTCGTGATGCGCCTCACCGGCAGCGGCTCGCCACATCTGGCGCTCCTGGCGCTGTGCGCGCTCACGCTCGTGCTCGGCCAGTTCATCTCGAACGTCGCGACCGTGCTCGTCATGGCGCCGGTCGCGGTGTCGTTCGCCCAGACGCTCGACGTGAGCGTGCAGCCGTTCATGATGGCCCTCGCGGTGGTGGGGGCCGCCGCGTTCCTCACCCCGATCGCGACACCGGTCAACCTGATGGTGCTGCAGCCCGGCGGGTATCGGTTCGGGGACTACTGGCGGCTGGGGTTGCCGCTGGCCCTCGTGTTCCTCGCGGCGGCGGTGTGGTACGTGCCGCTGATCTGGCCGTTCTGAGCCGGCGGGCACGCCGCGCACGCGTGCTACTGCAACCGGCCTTGGCCCTCCGGCGAGTACCGCCAGGCCCACTTCTGGTCGTCGGACTCCGCCAGCGGCAGGTGCAGGGTGCGCAGTGCCGGCGAGTGGACGTTGCCCATCGTGCCGCCGTAGCAGTGCCGGCCGCCGTCCACCGGGTCACCGACCGCCGTCCAGTAGTGCCACCCCGACGCCGCCCGCTCCAGGGTCACCGGCTCGCGACAGAACACGCAGAACTTCTTCGTGCCTACCTCGGGCATCGGGGCGTAGAGACCCGACAGCGGCTTTCTGGCGTCCATGAGCAGTCATCATCCACGAACCTCGACGGTGAGAGCACATCACGGTCGCGCTGCTCGGGGGCCGTTATCGAACCGGGACAGAGACGCGATGCCATGAACCAGACCGTGATCGCCGAGTTTCGTGCGAACGGCGGCCGCGCCGGAGGCGTCTTCGCGGACAAGCCTCTGGTCCTGGTGCACAACGTCGGCGCCAAGTCCGTCAAGGAGCGGATCACGCCCCTGGTCCACTTCGGTGAGAACGGCCGCATCCTCGCCTTCGCCAGCAAGGGCGGAAGCGAGGAGTACCTCGCCAAAGCAGTCCGCCGTCCAGCCGCAGTTCGCTGGGTACCAGAGCATGACCGACCGGCTGATACCGGTGGTCGAGCTGGTACGCGCCCAGCAGCCTCCGTGGCCTTTCGGCGGCCCGGGAGTGGGCCGGCCCGGCGCCGGGCCCACTCCTGGATCGCGGCACCGCCTCAGAACCTGAGGACGATCCTCCCGCGGACGCCGCCCGACTCCAGACGGCGATGGGCTTCGGATGCGTCCTCGGCCGGGAGCTCGTCCGCGACCCGTAGCGTGATCTCGCCGCGCTCGGTGAGCTCGCCGAGGTGCCGGAGCATCGGTGCCGGCTCGGCGATGGCGTCCACCACCACGGGAGCGAGCCGGACGCGACGGCGGCGCGCGGCCATGACCTGGCCGGGATCGCCGAACCCGACGACGGACGCCACGGCACCACCGGGGCGGACGATCTCCGCGACATC
Source organism: Promicromonospora sp. NPDC050262 (assembly GCF_040655935.1). Taxonomy (NCBI): domain Bacteria; kingdom Bacillati; phylum Actinomycetota; class Actinomycetes; order Micrococcales; family Promicromonosporaceae; genus Promicromonospora; species Promicromonospora sp. NPDC050262. Next base: position 235,316 of record NZ_JBFAKX010000008.1, read on the forward strand.
GAGCGTGGGCATGGCTGCCAGGGCGACGGCGTCCACCTCGCCGACCGCCGCACGGATCGCGTCGACCACACCGTCCCCGCGCGGGACGACGACGTGCGCGCCGAGGCTCTCGACCAGCGCCCGGTCCGTGTCCGCGGCGTCCGCGACCACGCGGTGCCCGGCGGCGACGGCGAGCTGCACGATGTAGCCGCCGACCGCGCCCGCGGCGCCGATCACGGCCACCGTGCCCGGCCGCTCGAGCCCCATCGCCTCGACGGTCTGGTAGGCGGTCAGACCGTTCATCGGCAGGGTCGCCGCCTGCGCGATCGAGGCGCCGTGGGGTGTGCGCACCACACGGTTCATGTCGGCGACGGTGAGCTCCGCGTAGGCGCCACCGCGTGGGTCGATCGGCCACACGTGTGCCGTGACCGCCTCGCCGACGCGGAACCGGTCCGCAGCCCGCGCTCCGACGGCGTCGACGACCCCCGCGGCCTCCATCCCCGGGACCCACGGGGCGTCGTGGCGAAGCTGGTGCACCTCGCCGCGGCGCATCCTGAGGTCGCCGTTGTTGACGGTCACGGCCGCCACGTGGATCCGTACCTCATCGTCACCCACCTCCGGCTCGGGGTGGTCGAGCTCGCGCAGGACGTCTGGTCCGCCGAATGTCGTCATTCCGATGGCTCTCATGCCGGTTCTTCCTCACTCAGTTCTGGGCGCACGGGAACCAGCCACGACCTCGTACGTGCCGTGGCCTGGTCGGCCTGGTGCTAGGAGTTGTCGTGCAGGTGGGGCGCGGTGCCGCTCAGGGGCGTGTGTCCGGGGGCGCGCATCCCGTCAAGGAGGAGCGTGATGACGCGGCGCCATCCGTCGGGTCCCGCGTCGACGCCGAGGCAGTGGTCGGTGTCCAACCCCGCGCGCGAACTGATCATGACGTCCTGCCACGTCACGTCCGCGCGCAGCGCGCCGGCCGCGTACGCCCGGTCGGTGAGCCGGATGACGGCGTCCTGCAGGGCCGTGGTCCGCTCCTCGATCTCGGGCGTGGGCACGGTGTCGCACGCGGCGGTCACCTCGGCCACACCTCGGCTGTCGCGGTGGGCGCCGGCCAGCTCCATGACGAACCGGCTCAGCCCTTCCCAGGGATCCTCGATGCGCAGGCACTCCTGCGCGCTTTCGAGCATCTCGTCGTACAGGCCGACGACGACGGCGTCCAAAAGCGAGTCCTTGGTGCCGAAGCGGCGGTAGAGGGTGCCCACCCCCACTCCCGCGGCGGTCGCGATGTCCAGCGCCGATACGTCGAGGCCGCGGGAGGCGATAGCTTCCCGGGCCGCGACGATCAGCTGGCGCCGGTTGCGCCGCGCGTCGGCGCGGACATCCGTGGTGGTATCCAGGTCAGGCATCCGGGTCCCAGTTCTCCAGAGCGTCCATCCGCAGGCGAGTCAGCAGCACCGAGTCGATCAGCCACCGGCCGTCGACCTTGCGATAGGTCTCACGGTACTGCCCGTAACCGTTGTGCCCCTCAGGGGCCTCGGGCCCGACGGGGAAGGTCAGCAAGTCCTCCATCGCCCAGATACCGGACGCCGAGTCCTCGCCCAGGATCTCGATCTCCGGCATGTGCCCGTGGTGCACCGACGGCGCGTCACCCGTCAGGTCGCGGATGGTGTCCGCGAACTCACGAGGGGAACCCCAGGTGATCCCGTCGGTCACCAGCGTGGCGTCCGGCGTGAACAGCGCCGCGAGCTCGTCATGCTTCTTCTCGTCCACGAAGCGGAAGTACCGCGCCTTCAGCTTCTTGATCTCCTCGACCGCCTCCAGCGCGTCCAGGCGCCGGGTGAGCTCAGCCAGGTCACTCATATCCATGTCTCCTCGGGTGTTCCGGCGCCGTACCGGGCGCCAAGACATTCGGACGACTCTCGTCCGCTTGCGTACCGAGCCTAACCGGACGGCCATCGTCCGAATTCCCGGAGGCTGCTGTGAGCCAGGCGACACATGATCTGCCCACTACAACCAGACGGACGAGCGTCGTCCGCTTACACTCCAACAGAAGCGGACGACTGTCGTCCGTAAACGAGCGCCCGCCCCGTCGGACCCGGCAGAGGTCGGCGCATCCCGCAGAACCCAAGGAGTAAGTGCATTGCGCGTCGAGATCTGGTCCGACGTGTCCTGCCCCTGGTGCTTCATCGGCAAGGCACGCTTCAAGAAGGCTCTGGTCGCCTTCCCCCACCGCGACGACGTCGAGGTGGTCCACCGCTCCTTCGAGCTCGACCGCCGATTGGCCGAGACGCGCCCGACGACCGGGCCGAAGCACGCGGAGAAGTACGGCATGACACCGCAGCAGGCCCGCGCCGCCGAAGAGGACCTCGCCCGACTCGCCCGAGCCGAAGGGCTCGACTACCTCGTCGACTTCCGCGATCACGGCAACACCTTCGACCTGCACAGGCTGCTGCACCTGGCGGCCGACCGTGGTGTCGGCGACGAGTTGCTCGCTCTGTTCTACGAGGGCAACTTCTCCGCCGAGCGAAGCATCTACGACCCGGAGCACCAGGTGGAACTCGCCATCCGCGCGGGGCTCGACGAGGCCGAGGTCCGCGCCGTCCTGACGGACGCCGGTGCCTACGCCGAGGACGTGCGTGCGGACGAGGACGAGGCGGCCCGGCTGGGCATCACAGGCGTGCCATTCTTCGTGGTCGACCGGAAGTACGGCCTCTCCGGCGCGCAAACCACAGCCACATTCCTAGGGGTGCTCCAACGGGCCTGGGCCGAGCGATAGACCGACCGTCAAACATTCCGAGCCTCTACGTCGGGGCGTACTCCGGTAGATCCGGCGCCCGAGATTCCGATCACAGGGCCATTGGTGTCCACGACACCCAGGACGCGAAGAGGCCCGGACCCGCGGAATCCCGCGGATCCGGGCCTCTGGCCAGGTTCGGCGCCCGGCAGGCCGGGCAGCCGGACTCAGAAATTGATCATGTGCCCCGCGATGCCGTGGATCGACTCCTGGAGCGCCTCCGACAGCGTCGGGTGGGTGTGCACGTTGCGCGCCATCTCGTCGGCCGTGAGGTCCCACTTCTGCGCGAGCGTCAGCTCGGGCAGCAGCTCCGAGACGTCCGGGCCGATCATGTGGGCGCCGAGGATCTCGTTGTACTTGGCGTCGGCGACCAGCTTGACGAAGCCGGTCGGGTCGCCCAGGCCGTGCGCCTTGCCGTTGGCCATGAACGGGAACGAGGCGACCTTCACGTCGTAGCCCTCGTCCTTGGCCTGCTGCTCGGTGAGGCCGAACGACGCGATCTGCGGGGAGCAGAACGTCGCGCGCGGCATCATGCGGTAGTCGCCCAGCGTCTGGGTCTCGGCCCCGGCGATGGTCTCGGCGGCGACGACGCCCTGCGCCTCGGCCACGTGCGCCAGCATGAGCTTGGCGGTGACGTCACCGATCGCGTAGATGTGCGGCACGTTGGTGCGCATGTAGTCGTCGATGCCGATGGCGCCGCGGTCGGTGAGCTGCACGCCGGCGCTCTCCAGGCCGATGCCCTTGACGTTCGGCGCGAAACCGACGGCCATGAGCACCTTGTCGACCACGAGCTCACCCGGCTTGTCGTCCTTGACGCCCTTGAAGGAGACCGTGACGGACGAGCCCTCGTCCTTCACCGTCTGGACGGCGGTCGAGGTCAGCACCTTGATGCCGAGCTTCTTGTACTGCTTGGCGATCTCCTTGGAGACGTCCGCGTCCTCGTTCGGCAGCGCACGGTCGAGGAACTCGATGATCGTGACGTCCACGCCGTAGTTCTTCAGGACGTAGGCGAACTCCATGCCGATCGCGCCGGCGCCGACGATGGCGATCGACTTGGGCAGGTCGCGCGTGAGGATCTGCTTCTCGTAGGTGACCACGTTCTCGGACAGCTCGACGCCGGGCAGCAGGCGCACCTCGGAGCCGGTCGCGATGATCGCGTTGTCGAAGGTCACGGTCTCGGTGCCGCCCTTGTTGAGGGCCACCTCGATGGTGTTCGCGTCGCGGAACGTGCCGCGGCCGTCGAGCTCGGTGATCTTGTTCTTCTTCATCAGGAAGTGGACGCCCTTGACGCGGCCGTCCGCGACCGTGCGTGAACGGTCCCAGGCCTTCCCGAAGTCGAACGTGACGTCTCCGGCCATGCCGAAGAAGTCCTTCTGGTGAGTGAAGATGTGGGCCAGCTCGGCGTTGCGGAGCAGAGCCTTGGAGGGGATGCAGCCCACGTTGAGGCAGACACCACCCCAGTACTTCTCCTCGATGATCGCAACGGACTTGCCGAGCTGGGCAGCGCGGATGGCGGCGACGTAGCCGCCGGGGCCCGCACCGAGGAGTACGACGTCGTAGTGGGAAGCCATGACTCAAGGGTATTGGTGCGCGCGAATCGTGGTGACGTGACTTCTGTCTCGTTGGCCGGACCTGCGGCCCGACGTGCCCTGCCGTGCGTCAGCGCACGCTGTCGACACCCTTGTTCGCGAGCGCGTCGGCGCGCTCGTTGCCCGGGTCGCCCGCGTGGCCCTTGACCCAGACCCAGCTCACCTCGTGCCTGGCGACCTCGGCGTCGAGCGCCTGCCAGAGGTCCACGTTCTTGACGGGCCGCTTGCTCGCCGTCTTCCAGCCGTTGCGCTTCCAGCCGTGGATCCAGGTCTTCATCCCGTTCATCACGTACGTCGAGTCGACGTGCAGCGTGACGACGGTGGGGCCCTTGAGCGCCTTGAGCGCCTCGACGACGGCGGTGAGCTCCATGCGGTTGTTCGTGGTGACCGGGTCCCCGCCGAACAGCTCCTTCTCGTGCGTGCCGGAACGCAGCAGCGCGCCCCATCCACCCAGGCCAGGGTTGCCCTTGCAGGCTCCGTCGGTCCAGATCTCCGCGGTCGGCCGCGTCGCGCTCGTGCTGGTGCTCGTGCTGGTCACGGGGCTCACCCTAACCGGCGGGCCGACGACGCACGCCGCGACCGGCACCGCCGCCGGGCCACCACCGGGCCGAGTGTCAGTGGTCCGGCATAGCGTGTGAGTCGGCCCCCGTACGACGACGCATCAGGAGGACCGATGAAGTTCGGGTTCATCAGCAGCTTCGGCACCATCGACCAGCACGTGGCACTCGCCCGCGAGATCGAGGAGCACGGCTGGGACGGTTACTTCACCTGGGACGCCATCAACCTCGGCGGTGAGTGGGCCATGCCGGTCTACGACCCGTTCGCCATCCTGGCGGCCGCGGCGGTCGTGACCGAACGGATCACGCTCGGCGCGATGGTGTTCGCCGTGCCCCGGCACCGGCCGTGGGAGCTCGCGCAGCGGGCGCTCACCGTGGACCGGCTCTCGGGCGGACGTCTGGTGCTGCCCGTCGGCGTCGGCGTGACCGACGACCGGGGCTTCACGTCCGTCCCGGGCCAGGCCACGGAGCTGAAGGACCGCGCAGCCCTGCTCGACGAGACGCTGGCGTGGCTGGAGAAGTCGTGGTCGGGCGAGGAGTTCGAGGTCTCCGGCGGGCAGATCACCACGGGTCCGTTCCGCTTTCCCGAGCCCCCGGTGAACGGCCGCATCCCGGTGTGGCCGGTCGGTGTCTGGGACGCCGAGCGCCCTCCCGCCAAGAACCTGCGGCGGGCCTTGCGCTGGGACGGGATCGTCCCGCAGCTGCGGGGCACGGCGGACGACCTGACGACGGACGACATCGCCGGGCTGGTCGAGTGGCTCACGGCGAACCGGCCGGAGCCGGCGAGCCCAGACGATGCCGATCGCCCGTTCGACGTCATCCTGCAGGGCAAGTTGTCCAGCGACCCCGCCCAGGCCGCCGAGCAGGCCCGCGCCATGGCGGACGCCGGCGTGACCTGGTGGATCGAGTCCTGGTGGGACCCGGCGAAGGACTCGGCGGAGTCGCTCCTGCAGAAGGTACGCCAGGGTCCGCCGGCCCTGTAGCGGGCGCCATCGTCGACCCGGGCCCTACATCGCGAACGCGCTCGCGCCCCTGCTGCGGTCAGGAGACTGACCGCAGCAGGGGCGCGAGCGAGAGACGTCGGGCGGAAGCCGGACCTCAGACCGGGCGCGCCGCCTCGATCTCGACGGACGGCAGGTGCCGGGCCGGCAGTGTCTTCGGGCGCCACGACGCCCGGGTCTCCTCGAACGCCGTGATCTTGTCGGCCTCCTGGAGGGTGAGCCCGATGTCGTCGAGCCCCTCCATGAGCCGCCACCGCGTGTAGTCGTCGATCTGGAACGGCACCGTGACGTCGTCGGCCGTGGCGGTCTTGGCCTCCAGGTCGACGGTCACCTCCGTGCCCGGCTTGGTCTCCAGGATCTTCCACAGGATCTCGATGTCCTCGGGCGAGACGATGCCCGCGACCAGGCCCTGCTTGCCCGAGTTCCCGCGGAAGATGTCGGCGAACCGGGAGGACAGCACGACCCGGAAGCCGTAGTCCTTGAGCGCCCAGACGGCGTGCTCGCGCGACGAGCCGGTACCGAAGTCCGGGCCGGCCACGAGCACGGACCCCGCGGAGTACGCCTCCTGGTTCAGCACGAACGACGGGTCGCCGCGCCACGCCGCGAACAGCGCGTCCTCGAACCCGGTGCGCGTGACCCGCTTGAGGTACACGGCCGGGATGATCTGGTCGGTGTCGACGTTGCTGCGCCGCAGCGGGACGCCGACGCCGGTGTGCGTGGTGAACTTCTCCATGGTCAGTGGTCCTCTCAGCGCAGCGCGGGCTGGATCGCTACGGGAACGGGCAGGTCGACGACGACGGACTCACCCAGCGGGGAGACGCCCACGCCGTCGAGCGGCGTGCCGTCGAACGTGGTGATGTCGATGTCGTACGGCAGGTCCAGGTCGCCCACGCTGGAGAGCGTGCCCCGGATCGCCGTCGCGGCGGCCACCAGCGGCGACACCAGGTGGGTGCGCCCGCCCTTGCCCTGCCGCCCCTCGAAGTTGCGGTTCGACGTCGAGGCCGACCGCTCCCCCGGCGCGAGCTGGTCCGGGTTCATGCCGAGACACATGGAGCACCCGGCGTTGCGCCACTCGGCGCCGAACTCCTTGAAGATCACGTCGAGGCCCTCGGCCTCGGCCTGCAGGCGCACGCGGGCCGACGACGGGACCACCAGGACCCGGACGGACTCGGCCTTGCTCCGGCCCTTGACGACCTTCGCGACGGACCGGAGGTCCTCGATGCGGCCGTTGGTGCAGGAGCCGATGAACACCGTGTCGACGCTCACGTCGCGCAGCGGCGTGCCCGCCTGGAGGCCCATGTACTCCAGGGCCCGCTCGGCCGCGAGGCGCTCGTCCTCGTCGGCGATGTCCGCCGGGACGGGCACGGACGCCGACAGCGGCAGGCCCTGGCCCGGGTTGGTGCCCCAGGTGACGAACGGCTCCAGGTCGGCCGCCTCGAGCACCACCTCGGCGTCGAACTCCGCGTCGTCGTCGGACCGCAGGGTCTTCCAGTACTCGACGGCGGTGTCCCAGTCCTCGCCCTCGGGCGCGTGCGGGCGGCCCTTGAGGTACTCGAACGTGGTCTCGTCCGGCGCGATCATGCCGGCGCGCGCGCCGGCCTCGATCGACATGTTGCAGATGGTCATGCGGGCTTCCATCGACAGCGCCCGGATGGCCTCGCCGCGGTACTCGAGCACGTAGCCCTGGCCGCCGCCGGTGCCGATCTTGGCGATGATCGCCAGGATGATGTCCTTGGAGGTCGCGCCGGCGGGCAGCGCGCCGTTGACCGTGATCGCCATGGTCTTGAAAGGCGCGAGCGGCAGCGTCTGGGTGGCGAGCACGTGCTCCACCTCGGACGTGCCGATGCCGAACGCGAGCGCGCCGAACGCGCCGTGCGTGGACGTGTGCGAGTCGCCGCACACGACGGTGAGGCCGGGCATGGTCAGCCCCAGCTGCGGTCCCACCTGGTGGACGATGCCCTGGTCCGCGTCACCGAGGCTGTGCAGCCGGACGCCGAACTCCTTGGCGTTGGCGCGCAGCGTCTCGATCTGCGTGCGGCTCGTCGCGTCGGCGATCGGCCGGTCGATGTCGAGCGTGGGGGTGTTGTGGTCCTCGGTCGCGATCGTGAGGTCGGGTCGCCGCACCTGCCGTCCGGCAAGGCGCAGACCCTCGAACGCCTGCGGGCTCGTGACCTCGTGGACCAGGTGCAGGTCGATGTAGAGAAGATCAGGCGAGCCGTCCTCGCCTCGACGCACGAGGTGCGCTTCCCAGACCTTCTCCGCCAGCGTGCCGGCCATTGCGGTTCGCCTCCCTGTCAAAACTACCTCTGTCAGAAACAACTTTGGGCCTCGACTTGCAATCTCACGTTCCGAGACGGCAATATCGCGGTATGGACGATACTAGCGGAGTCGGCGTCTTGGACAAGGCGGCGTCCGTCCTCGGGGCACTCGAGGCCGGCCCGGCCACCCTGGCGCAGCTCGTCTCCTCCACCGGCCTGGCTCGCCCGACGGCGCACCGCCTGGCGGTGGCTCTGGAGCATCACCGCCTCGTGGCACGGGACATGCAGGGGCGGTTCGTACTGGGCCCGCGCCTCAACGAGCTGGCCACGGCCGCCGGTGAGGACCGCCTGCTGGCGGCAGCGAACCCGGTGCTCATAGCGCTGCGCGACCACACGGGCGAGAGCGCGCAGCTCTACCGCCGGCAGGGCGATCACCGCGTGTGCGTCGCCGCCGCCGAGCGCCCGGTCGGCCTGCGCGACTCCATCCCCGTGGGCGCCACGCTCAGCATGAGCGCGGGTTCCGCGGCGCACGTCCTGCTCGCCTGGGAGGAGCCGGACCGCCTCCACCGCGGCCTGCGCGACGCCACGTTCACGGCCACGATCCTCTCCGGTGTCCGACGCCGGGGCTGGGCACAGTCGGTCTCAGAACGTGAGCTCGGTGTGGCCTCGGTCTCGGCGCCGGTGCGCGGCCCCTCGGGCCGAGTCGTGGCGGCCGTCAGCGTGTCCGGGCCCGTGGAGCGGCTCTCGCGGCAGCCCGGCCGGCTGCACTCGGCCGCCGTCGTCGCCGCCGCGAACAAGCTCACCGAGGTGCTGCACCGGTCCGGCGAGTGACGCGCGGGCGCCGTCCGACGGACGGCGCCCGCCGAGCCTCCGCGGCCGCGGCCGGTGAGCGCGACGTGTGCGGCCGGTGAGCGGTCCGTGAGCGTTGGGCCGCCACGCCGGGCGCGGTGATTCCCCAGGTCCGGGTGGTGTCAGTAGTCTCGTCCGCGACGTGCGCACACCCGGTGCGCGCGCACCAACGTCGGAGGAATCTGATGCCGCCAAAGGTGAGACTCATCATCATCTGGGTCGTGGTGATCTTCCTGCTCTACTCGGTCATCAACGACCCCGAGCGATCCGCCGACGTCGTGCTCGCCCTCTGGGACGTCATCTGGGGTGCCATCGCGAACATCGGCACCTTCTTCGAGGAGCTCTTCACCGGGTCCATCGGCCGGTGACGACGTAGGGTCGGCGGCGGGGCTCGGGGTTCCTCGGGCAGACCCGCCGTCGGCCCGTCCCGTGGGTCCGCCGGCGGGCGTGCCCACGGCAAGAGGACCATTCCGAACGCACCCGGGGAGACCCGCATGAGCGCAGCAGCGGACTTCGTGATCCGTCATCGCGCCCTGCAGCGGTACATCCTCGCGGACGAGAAGGTGATCGTCGCCACCCGACGGCACTGGGCCAGGCTCTGGGAGCCGATCCTCACGACGACCGGAGCGTTCGTCCTGGGGCTGGCGATCCTCGTCGCGGTGGACCCGGACGTCCGCGACAGCCTCGCCTGGGTGTGGCTGCCGTTCCTGGTGCTCGGTCTGCGGCTGCTCTACAAGTGGCTGGACTGGCGGGCCGAGTGGTTCGTGATGACCGACCGCCGGCTGATCCTGCTCACCGGGCTCCTGGTGCACCGGGTGGCGATGATGCCGGCCGAGAAGGTGACCGACCTCGGGTACGAGCGCACCCCGCTCGGCCAGGTGCTCGGCTTCGGCACCTTCATCTTCGAGACCGCGGGCCAGGACCAGGCGCTCGACCGCGTCACCTGGATCCCGCGCCCCGACTCGCGGTACCGCCTCATCATCGCGACGCTCTTCCACCCGGACGCCGCCGACGCCGAGGCCGCCGCCCAGGCCGACCCCGACTTCCGCCCGCAGGCGGCACCGCCTGTCGAGCCGGCGCCCGCCGCGCCACCCGCGCTCATGCCGCGGATCGGCCGCCGCAGCAACCCGCCGACGCAGCGCATCGAGGTCCCGGCGCTGCGCGACCTGGCGGGCCCGGTTCCCGGGGCTTCGGGCGTGGCCTCCGACGGCGTCGCGCCGAGCGGTGTCATCTCGGACGGCGTCGTCTCGGACGGCGTCGCTCCGGACCGCGGGGCGGCCGGGAACCCGCTCGCCCGCGGTGCGGGGCAGGCCGGTGCGGGGCAGGCCGGCGTGGGTTCCGGCAGCGCGGCGCACGACGGCGCGGGCGGCACCCGCCCGGGCGGCGGCGAGCCCACGGGCGCCGTGCGGCCGCCGGCGAACGGCACGGCCGCGGTGGCGGCCTCCTCGGGCAGCACGAGGCTGCCGGGCAGGACCAGCGACGGCAAGGGCGGCGACCACGTGCCCGGCGGGCCGACGTCCGCGACCGACGGGTCGGACGCCCTGCCCAGCCCGTTCATCGAGGGCGGCAAGGACCCGAAGATCCGCTGACGCGGCCGGCTGGCGAACGTAGGCATCGTCGGCCCAAGAAAGCCCAGAGAGCGACGAACCCTACGTTCGACGCCCTGCTCCCGAAAGCAAAAGGCCCGGTCCTCGCGGACCGGGCCTTCATCTGTACCCCCAGCGGGATTTGAACCCGCGTTACCGCCGTGAGAGGGCGGCGTCCTAGGCCGCTAGACGATGGGGGCCTTGAACTCGTCCGCCGACCGAAGCCGGTGGACTGCGTACCCCCAGCGGGATTTGAACCCGCGTTACCGCCGTGAGAGGGCGGCGTCCTAGGCCGCTAGACGATGGGGGCCTTGAACTACCGGTATGAACCGGCACCGTGAGAACGATAGCGCACCCTACGACCAACTTGCGTCGGTGTGGGATGCGCAATGCTCTGCGCTGGGGTACCAGGACTCGAACCTAGACTAAGTGGACCAGAACCACTCGTGCTGCCAATTACACCATACCCCATGGGGGTATGACCGCCTGGATACACCTGTCTCCGACAGGCATTCCGTGGGGGCCCTACCGCTGGAGAACATTACCTGACCTCGGACGGTGGGCAAAACGGAATGGGCGTGCCGTCCGTCACCCGTGTCGGATCGGGTCCGCCGAGCGCGTTCCCAGCACCGTTCCCAGCACCGTTCGAAGCGCCCGGGCGTCAGCCGAGGCCGGTCCCGTAGCCCAGCGCTCCCGGGAGCTCCGCCAGCGTCTCGACCACCACGACGCCCGCCGCGCGCAGCACCTCCGGGTCCTGCGGGTCGCCCTGCAGGACCGTGCGCGGCCCCGCGTGGCCGCCGTAGCCCGGACCCCGCCGGTGGCCCGCCCGGTCCAGCCAGACCCCCGTGAGGCCCGCCTCGTGGGCCGCCAGCGCGTCCACCGCGGGCTCGTCACCCACGTAGGCGGTCCGGGACGGCTCGACGCCCAGCTTGCGCGCGCCCTCCAGGAACACGCGGGGGTCCGGCTTGCCGAAGCCCAGGGTGTCGACCCCGACGAGCACGGGCAGGTCGCCCAGTCCGGCGGCCTTCAGCTTGCGTTCCTGGAGCTCCGTCGCGGCGTTCGTCACCACACCGACGCGGAGGCCCGCCGCGAGGGCGGCGTCGACGGCGGCGCGGGCGTCGTCGTGCGCCGTCCACGACCGCTCGAAGGTGCCCCAGAACAGCGCGTCCCACGCCTCGAAGGACGTCTCCGTGACCGGCGCGGCGCCGAACGTCTCGTGCAGCAGCGCCGCCCGGTGCCGACGCTGCGTCACGTGGTCCATCTCGCCGCGGGTGTAGCGGCCGTAGAAGCCGCCCGGGTCGGTGCGCCAGTGCGACAGGATCTCCGGGTCGCGTTCGGCCGGGACGTGCGGCAGGTGCTCCGCCCGCACGGCCTCGAGCGCCCGCGCGAAGGCGCCCTTGGTGTCGACGAGGGTGTCGTCGACGTCGAACAGGATGCCGTCCGTCGTCATGCCGTCTCTCCCTTTGCCCGTTCGTACTCCACCGGCCCCGTCACCGGACCCACCACCGGACCCACCACCGGACCCACCACCGGCACAGGATCCGTCACCACCAGCGTCGGCCTGCGGCGTCGTGCCCACCACAGCAGCACCACGGTCGTGACGAGCGTGACACCGATGCTGACCGCTCCCTCGGACGGCGCCACCTCGGTGATCAGCAGCGAGTCCTGGAGCCCGTCGTAGGCGATCGCGAGGCCGAACGCCACCAGGTTGTTGGCCGCGTGCAGCGCGACGGCGATCTCCAGCCCGCCGGTGCGCCACACGAGCAGGCTCGCGACCAGGCCGAACACCAGCCGGTCGGCGAACAGCCAGGGGCTCTGCGCGCCGTGCGCCATCGCGAACAGCAGGGCCGACGCCGCGGCGGGCACCAGCACCGCGACCCACCGCCGGCGCAGCATGCTGCCGATCCACTGCGTCAGCCAGCCGCGGAAGAAGTACTCCTCGCCGGCCGCCTGCAGCGGCGTCGTCAGCAGGATCACGAGCGCGAGAACCAGCCAGCCGGACGCCGGCGTGAGCGGCCACAGGCCGGCCTCGTCGGCGCCCGATCCGGCGCCCGCACCGGCGTCGGGCGCGCCGAGCAGGGCCATCAGGATGCTCGTGCCGATCGTGAGCGGCACCAGGAGCAGCAGCGACATCCCGAGCCCGCCGAGCAGCAGGCGCCAGCGCACGCGCCCCAGCACGGAGGAGACCAGGCCGGCACGCCGGGCCTGCGCCCAGGTCGCGACGAGCGCGAGCGGGATGCCGAGCGCGAGCCCGAGGTTCGTCACGAGCAGGCCGGCCGGCGACACGAACCAGGCATCGGTGACGCTGCCCGGGTCCGGGAGCTGGGTGCCCAGCGCCTGGGCGACGATCCACACGAGGGCGTACAGCAGCATCGCCCCGAACACCACGATCACGCCGACGGTGACCGCGGCCAGCCCGACCAGGGGTCGCCACCAGCGGTGCCGCGGGCCCCGGAGGGCCTGCGGGTACTCCCGCGGCCCCGACGGCAGCACCTGCGGCGGCGCGGCAGGGGCCCATGCCGACGACACCGTCGGGGACGACGGCGCCGCAGCCCCCGGCAACGAGGACTGCGGCGTCGGCTGTGGTGCGGTCGGGCTCGGGGCCGCTGCGGGCTGATCGGTCGTGGGCGGCACGGCGTCAGGTGTCATGGCGTCGGTCACGTCTGCCACGTTAGTCCAGAACGCCCCGGTCGAGGCGCCGGACGCCAGGGCGTCCGGATGCCAAGACTCCCGGGGCGCCAGACCCCCGGACCTCAGGACTCCCGGGTACTAGGACGCCACGTTCGCCGACGCCGTCTCGGCGAGGCGAGCCAGGGCGGCGTCGACCCGCGCGAGCGTGCGCTCCCGGCCCAGCACCTCGAGCGACTCGAAGAGCGGCAGGCCGATGCGGCGTCCGGTCACGGCGACGCGGACCGGGGCCTGCGCCTTGCCCAGCTTCATGCCGTGCTTCTCGCCCACGACCGTGACCACGTCCTTGAGCGGCTCGGCCTCCCAGGCCGCGTCGGCCAGGGCCACGCGGACGTCGGCGAGGAGCTCGGCGGCGCCGGCCTTCATGGCCTTGTTCCAGGAGTCCTCGTCGATGATCGGGTCGTCCAGGAACAGGAAGTCGACGTTGGCCGTGATCTCGGACAGCAGGGCCACGCGGGAGTGCGCGAGCGGCGCGACGGCGTCGAACACGCCCTGGTCGAACTGCTCCGGCGTCCACGGCGCGGCGGGGGCCTGCAGCCACGGCGCGCAGGCCGCGGCGAAGTCCTCGACGCTCAGGGCGCGGATGTACTCGCCGTTGAACGCGGTGAGCTTCTTGACGTCGAAGAACGCGGACGAGGAGTTGATGTCCTCGACGCGGAACCGGCGCACCAGCTCGTCGAACGGCAGGATCTCCTCGTCGTTGCCCGGCGCCCAGCCCAGCAGCATCAGGTAGTTGACCATCGCGTCGGGCAGGATGCCCTCCGCGAGGTAGTCCTCCAGGGCCACCTTGTCGCGACGCTTGGAGAGCTTCTGCCGCTTCTCGTTGACGATCACCGGCATGTGCGCCCACTGCGGCGGGGTGTGGCCCAGGGCCTCCCAGAGCAGCTGCTGCTTGGGGGTGTTGGGCAGGTGCTCCTCCGCGCGCATGACGAGCGTGATGCTCTCGTCGATGTCGTCCACCACGTTGGCCAGCAGGAACACCGGCGAGCCGTTGCCGCGTGCGATCACGAAGTCCTCGAGGTTCGCGTTCGGGAACGTCGGGTTGCCGCGGATCAGGTCGACGACCTGCGTCTCCCCCTCGTCCGGCGTGCGGAAGCGCAGCGCGCGGCCCTCGGCGTACTCCAGGCCGCGGTCGCGGCAGAAGCCGTCGTAGCCGGTCTGCTGGTTTCCGGTGCGCGCGATCAGGGCGTCCCGCGTGCAGTCGCAGTAGTACGCCTTGCCCTCGGCGAACAGCCGCTGGGCGGCGTCCTTCTGGATGCCCGCGTTCTCGGACTGGAAGTACGGCCCCTCGAACGCCGGGTCCTCCTTGCGGATGCCCAGCGCCTCCATGGCCGACAGGATGCCGTCCACCCACTCGGGCTGGTTCCGCGAGGCGTCGGTGTCCTCGATGCGCAGCACGAACGTGCCGCCCTGCTGCTTCGCCACGGCCCAGTTGAACAGCGCGGAACGAGCGCCACCCACGTGGAACATGCCGGTCGGGGACGGCGCGAAGCGGACGCGCACGGCCGCGCCGTCGGGAGCGGGCTGGGTCGGGGTGTCGGTCACGGAAGTCACGGGCCAAGCCTAGGCGCTGCCGGGCCCGACGGCGGCGCCTGCCGGGCCGCCCGGCCCCACCGGCCACGGATCAGGAGCGCGACCGCGAAGCCCGGCCACACCGGGATCGACGCGAAGGCGGGAGTCAGGACGAAGAGCAGGGGCCACCCCTCGTCCCCCTCCGGCAGCGACACGGCGACGACGAAGTAGGCGACCGCCAGGACGACCGTGGCCAGGACGAGGCCCACACCCAGCGACGCCCAGTCGTTGCGGACCTCCAGCAGCCGGAGCAGGGCGGCCGCGGCGACGATCGACACGAGCGCGCCGACCGTCACCACGAGCGCGCTCACCAGACCGAACCCGACGCCGTCCCACGCGATATCGCCGCTCGTCTGGAGGTACACGAGCACCACCGCGGTGATGCCGAATGCCACGGGGGCCAGTGCCAGGAATCGTCGTGCGGTCTCCACGGGGACCATGATGCGTGCCGGGCACCGCGCTGACCACGAATGTCGGCGGGGGTGCCCGGGGCGGACGGCTGGGAGCGGTCGCGCCCGATCGGTCAGCGGGACAGCCGCTTGACGTACCTCCGCGTCGCCACGGGTACGGGCCCTTCGGAGGTCTCCGCCTGGTAGTCCAGCGGGCCGCCGTCCGACCAACCCGCCCGCTCGTAGAACCGGCGGGCCCGCGTGTTGCCCGTCACGACGGCGAGCCAGGCCTCGGTATGCCCGGCGGCCGCGATCCGGGCCTCCCCCGCGGACAACAGGTCGGACGCGATCCCGGAGCCCCGGTGGGCCGCGGCGACGAAGAGCTGCTCCAGCTCCTCGCCCTTGACGGTCACGAAACCGGCGACGGTGTCCTGGTCCAGCCCGCCGTCCGCCGGCCCGCCGTCCGCCGGCCCGCCGTCCGCCGCTCCGCCGTCCGCCGGTGCGGCGAGGGCAACGGCCACCGTCGTCCCCGGGACCCGGGCCGCCGCGCGGGGGCCGAACGACTCCCGGGTCCGGACCGCTTCCAGTGCCGACGGCACGAGGCCACGGTGGCCGTCGCCCCAGGCGGCGTGCCAGACGGCGGCGATCGCCGGGGCGTCCGCCGGTACGGCGTGCCGGAGCTCGACGTGCCGCACGCGCAGCGGCTCGAGGAGGAACCGGTCCTCGTCGGGCAGCACGACGGGCTCGGTGCGCCACCCCGGCCCGGCGTACGCCGCGAGCGCCGCGGCATCGCGCCAGCGGCTCACGTAGGTCAGCGTGTCGGGCGTCGGGCCGTCCGGGGCCGCGCTCCTCCGGCGGACGACGATCTCGTCGCTCACGAAGCCGTCGAGCGCCGCGAACCCGGCGGTGCCCGCCTCGATGAACGTGCGGAACTCGTCGAGCAGCCCGGGCCGGATCCGGGCCGTGGAGCGCCTGATGATCATTGCTCGATCATGCTCCACGGGTCCGGGCGCGGGCCAGCACGACCAGCTCGGTCAGCTCGGGCTCGGGCAGCGCGTCGGCCGGCCACCAGCGCAGGTCCAGGGACTCGTCCGAGACCGCCGTCTCCGCGCCGGGTGCCGCGACCGCGACGAACCGCACGTCCAGGTGGTGCACCGGCCGGGCCGGGTCGCCGGTGCCCGGCCGGCAGAACGGCACGACGTGCTCGTCGAGGTGCACCGGGACGGCGTCGAGCACGAGCCCCGCGATCCCGGACTCCTCGCGCGCCTCGCGGGCGGCGGCGTCGGCCAGCGACACGTCCCCGGCCTCCAGGTGGCCGCCGAGCTGGAACCAGCGCCGCGCCTTGGCGTGCAGGGTGAGGAGCACCCGCGCGCCGTCGTGCGACAGCACCACGGTCGACGCCGTCAGGTGGTCCGGCACCGACTCCCGGAACACCCCGTCGTCGTGCGCCTCGAGGTGGGTGACGTACCGCGCCCGGAGGCGCTCCTGCTCCGGCGTCGGCCCGGTCCAGGAGCGCAGGGTCGCCAGGGCGTCGGCGTGCAGCGACGTGCCGGGCAGCGTCCCTGGCCGTGTTCCCGGCTGAGTCTCGCGGCCCACCTCAGCGGCGCCGCAGCACCGGGTTGGCCAGGACGCCCACACCCTCGACCTCGACCTCGACGCGGTCGCCCTGGTCGATCCGGCCCACGCCGGCGGGGGTGCCGGTGAGGATCACGTCGCCGGGCAGCAGGGTCATGGCCTCGGAGATGTACGAGACGAGGAACGGCACGTCGAACACCATGTCGCGGGTGCGGCCGTCCTGGCGGGGCTCGCCGTTGACGCGCGAGCGCACGGCGACGTCCTCCGGGTTCAGGTCGGTGTCGATCCACGGGCCGAGCGGGCACGAGGTGTCGAAGCCCTTGGCGCGGGCCCACTGGCCGTCGGTGCGCTGGGCGTCCCGCGCGGTCACGTCGTTCGCGACGGTGTACCCGAGGATGTACGACGACGCGTTCTCCGGGGTGACGTCCTTGCAGACCTTGGAGATCACGACGGCCAGCTCGGCCTCGTAGGAGACCTCCTGCGTGAAGTCCGGCAGCACGATCGGGTCGTCCGGGCCGACCACGGCGGTGTTCGGCTTGAAGAACAGCAGCGGCGTGGTCGGGACATCGCCGCCCATCTCCTTGGCGTGGTCGGCGTAGTTCTTGCCCACGCACACGATCTTGGAGCGCGGGATCACCGGGGCGAGCAGCCGGACGCCGTCGCCCAGCTCGATGCGCTCGCCGGTCGGCATGGCCGGCATGTAGAGGGGGTCGCCACCCAGCACGGCGAGGAAGGTCTTGTCGCCCTCCTGCTGCACGAGGGCGAAGCGGGGGTCGTCTCCGGTGGTGAATCTCGCGATACGCACGGGCTCAGCGTAAGCCGCGCGAGGCCGTGGACCCCCGTCAGGGGTGGGTCAGGGGCGGTTCAGGGCCCCAGCCCAGGTCATCCCCGATGCCGGGGGCCCGCCCACGTCCATAGCGTGACGCACGGGACGACCCGGCCGCGCACGGCGCCGGGCACGGCGACGAGGAGCTCGGATGAGGAACGACCGGACCGGGGCGCGGCGGGTGCGCCTCCGCGCGGCACAGGGCGTCGCGCTCCTGACGGCGGCGGTGGTCGCGTTCGCCCCGGCGGCGTCGGCAGCGGCGGACGACGCCGACGTCGACCGGCACCTGGCCGAGTACGTCCGGGTGCACCGCGCCCCGGGCCTGGCCCTGGTGACGCTGGCCGACGGCGACGCGCGCGTGCGGGTGCACGGGACGACGGGCAGCGGTGCACCGGTCGGCGAGGACACACCGATGCGCATCGGCTCGATGAGCAAGGCGTTCACCGCGCTGGCGGTGCTGCAGCAGGTGGACGCCGGGCGGTTCGAGCTCGACGACCCGGTCGTCGAGGTGCTCCCGGAGTTCCGGCTGGGCGACGACCGGTACCGCTCGATCACGGTCGAGCACCTCCTGACCCACCGGTCGGGGCTGGCCGCGACGGGGCTGGAGTACTCCTCGGACCCGGCGTCGGCGCCCGCGGAGACCGTCGGCCGGCTGGCACCCGAGAAGCTGGCCGCCGACCCGGGAACCACCACCCTGTACAGCAACGCCGGCTACGCGGTGCTGGCCCGGCTGGTCGAGCGCACGGCCGACGCCGACTTCGGCCCGTACCTCGACCAGAACGTCTTCGAGCCGCTCGGCATGTCGTCCACGACCGTCACCGAGCGCTGCGACGCCGAGCCGGCCGGCCTCGACCGGGGCTTCTCCCTGCTGGGTCCCGTGCGGGTCGGCGTGCCGGAGCTCCCGCTCGCCTGCGCCGGGAGCGGCGGCATCGTCTCGACCGCCCGGGACATGACGGCCTGGCTGCGGTTCCAGGTGGGCGACGGCACGTCCGCGACGGGCGAGCGGCTGCTGCGCGAGGAGACCTTCCGCGCGTTCCACGACGTCCCGGCGAGCGGCACGGAGTACGGGTACGGCTGGCACGGCACCACGGCCGACGGTGACGACGCGCCCCTGGTCGGGCACGGCGGCACGCTGGCGACCTTCGCGTCCGGGATCGAGTTCTCCCCGGTGACCGGGACCGGCGCCGTGGTGCTCGCCAACGCCGCCGGGGATCCCATGGCACTGACGCACGACGCCGTCGTGGCGGTCGACGGCGGCACGCCCCTGCCGATGACCAACCCGTTCGACCCGTTCAACGCCGTCCTCGTGGGCGTCGCCGCGCTCGTCCTGCTGGCCGGGGTGCTCGTCGTCGTCCGCTCCCGCCGGTGGGCGGAGCGCCGCGCCGCCGGCTCCCGGCGCGCCACCGTGCTGCGCCTGGTGCCGCTCGCGCTGGTCACGCTCCTCGGCGCGGCGCTCCCCTGGCTCGGGGCCACGCTCATGGGCCTGTCCGAACCCGTGGCCGCCTACCGCGTCGTGCTGTGGCTGTACCCCGCGGTGGTGCTGCTGGGCGTGGCGCTCGTGCTGGCGGCGGGCGGCGGGCTCGCCGCCCGCCTCGTCCGGCTCCGGGGCGAACAGGTCAGGCGCGCGCCAGGACCTCGCCGTTGAGCACCGCGAACCAGCCGTCCGGCGCCGCGGCCCACTCGCGCCAGCCTTGGGCGAGCTGCTCGAGGGCCACGTCGTCCGCGAGCGCCGAGTCCTTGGCCTGCACGGCGAAGTTCGACTCGGTGCAGCGCTCGGCCCACAGCCCGCCCCACCAGGTGCGGTCGTCGGGGGTGGCGTAGCACCAGACGCTCGCTCCGGGCTCGATCGTGGCGGGGTCGAAACCGGCGTCCCGCACCCACGAGGCGAGCCGGCGCCCGGCGTCGGGCTCGAAGCCGTAGGTGTGCGTGACCTCGTGGTAGAGCATGTTCCACTCGGTGAGCTCCGCGGACTCCGGGTACCAGGTCATGGCCTCGTAGTCGGCGTCGCGCACCGCGACGAACCCGCCCGGCTTGGCCACGCGCCTCATCTCGCGCAGGGCCGCGACCGGGTCGGAGAGGTGCTGCAGGAGCTGGTGGGCGAAGACGACGTCGAACGAGTCATCCTCGAAGGGCAGCTCATAGGCGTTGGCGTGCTCGAAGGTGATGTTCTTGGTGCCGTGCGCGTCGGCGAGGCCGCGGGCCGACTCCAGCACGTCGTCGGAGGCGTCGACGCCGACGACGCTGCCCTGTGTCAGCCGCTCGGCGAAGTCGACGGTGACGGTGCCGGGGCCGCAGCCCACGTCGAGCAGCGTCATGTCGGAGAGCAGGTGCGGCAGCAGGAACGCGGCGGAGTTCGCCGCCGTCCGGCGCCGGTGCGAGCGCAGCACCGACTCGTGGTGCCCGTGCGTGTAGGACTCGGACTCCTTGGTCAGGTCGGTCCCCGCGCCCGGGTTGTCGGGGCTCTCCGCACCGCGGGTCAGGCTCGTCAGGCTGCTGGGGGCGTCGACCGCGTCGATGGGGTCGGTGCCCGCGGGCGTCGTCCGGTCGCGGGCGGGGCCGCCGCTGCCGTCGTTGGCGGGATCGCCGAATCGGCCGCCGAACCGGTTGCCGAGCTCGTGGCTGGGCGTCGGGACGGACGGGTCGATGCGGGCCGAGTCGTGCTCGTTGGCGCTGCCGGTCATGGCCGCACTGTATGTGCGCCGCACGGGCGTGCACATCCGCGTTCTCATCCTTCGGGACGGTTGTCCAGCTGATCACCCGGCGTGGCCCCCGCGCGCCGGTCCGCGCGACGCGCAAGGATGCGCGCATGTCCACGCTTGCCCAGCCGTCCTCCCGCGTGCGGAGCACCCTCCGCGACCACCTGCTCGGCGGCCCGGGCCGCGTGCTCGGCGCCGACATCGCGCGGGGCGTCGCGGTGCTCGGCATGTTCACGGCGCACGTGGGCGTCACCTCGGACGATCTCGGCACGTTCGAGGGCTGGCTGAGCCTCGCGCACGGGCGGTCGTCGATCCTGTTCGCGACGGTCGCCGGCCTGTCCCTGGCCCTGGTCACGGGCGGTTCCACACCGTTCACCGGCGAGCGGATGCGCACGGCCCGCGCCCGGATCCTCGTGCGCGTCGTGCTGCTCCTGGCCCTGGTCGCGGTGCTCGACCTGTTCGGCACCCGCGTGCTGCTCATCCTGGGCTTCTACGCCGCCTACTTCGTGCTGGCGCTGCCGTTCCTGCGCGTGCCGCCGGGCCGGCTGGCGGCGATCGCCGTGCTGGTCGCGGTGGTCGGGCCGGTCCTCGTCTACTACGGGCCGGAGGCACTGGCCCGCGCCGGCCTGCGAGCGCCGCACGACGGTTCCGGCGCGGCCACCGACTTTCTCCTCACGGGCCACTACCCCGCCCTGGTCTGGATGGCGTACGTGCTCGCCGGGCTCGCGCTGGGGCGCTGCGACCTGCGGTCGCCCACGGTGCACCTGGGCCTGGTGGCGGGCGGGTTCGGGGTGGCCGCCCTGACTGCGGTCGCCTCGGCGGTCCTGGTGGCCGACGCCGGGGGTCTCACCGCGATCGAGGGGCAGGTCACCGTGACGTCGTCGGAGTTCGCGGCATCCCCGCCCGCCTGGTCGGACCCCTGGCCGCCCGTGTCCGGGCTGTACCTGGAGGGGCCGCACGACGACACGATGTTCGAGGCGCTCGGCTCCGGCGGGTTCGCGCTCGGCGTGCTCGGGCTGTGCCTGCTGCTCGGCGGGGTGGCGCGGGACGGCTGGTCGGCCGGGGCCGTCGCGGGGGCCGGGGCCAACGCGGCGGCACGGGACGGAGCGCAGGCAGGCGGCGTCCTGCGGGCCGCTCGCGTCGTCGTGCTGGCGTTCGTGACGCCGCTGGCCGCCGTCGGCGCGCTGGCCCTGACCGTCTACTCCCTGCAGATCGTCACCATCTGGTGGTGGACCCGCACCTACTGGGACCTCCTCGACCCCGCGACCAACACGCCGCTGGGCTGGATGGTGCTCGTCACCCTCGTCGTGGCGACGCTGTGGCGGGCTCTGCTGGGCCGCGGCCCGCTGGAGCGCCTGTTCGGGTGGGTCGCCCGGATGGCGTTCCCGTAGCGCCCGGACCGGACGGCCGGTCCGGACGCCCGACCGGCTGGAGGATCGTCTGTCACATAACTTACGAGTGCGCAGTGCTGAGGTGTCTGGACCCGAACCTGTCGTGCGGGCGTCCCTGCGGCGGTTCCTTTGAGTCCGTACCGATCGCGGGACCTCGGACCCCGGGCTATTTTGAATCGGCGGCTCCAGCCCGCGGGCATGTTCCGCTCGCGTCAACGACCTCGACGGGTGGTCCCCTCATGACTGGTGTTCGACGAGAGCTGTCCGGCGGCCCCCGACGATGGCAGGCGGTCGCGACAGGCGCTGCCGTGGGGATTCTCGCGGTGCTGGGGATCGGGTCCGCGGCGTTCGCCGCACCGTCGATCGTGATCGATTTCGACGACCCGGGGTACACCATCGGCCCGGGTAGCCCGTCCGGACAGAACGGGTGGCTGGCCAACGGCACGGGCTTCGACCTCGCACTCGTCGAGAACTCGTCCTTTCCCGGCTCCGGCCTGGGTGCGGGACGGAGCCTGAGGGTCTCGAACGCGACGATCCCGGGCACGAGGTTTCTCCGGTCGCCGATCATCGACAGCGCGGGAGAGCCGGGAGTGGCAGGAGCCACGGCCAACACGTTCGCCGCGCGGTACACGGTGGCATCGGCGACCGGCGCTGTGCAGGACGGTCTGCTGCTCGAGGTCCCGATCGACTCCGCGTCCAGGTACGGAGGCGTGATCGTCCTGCGGCACACGGCCGCCGGGCTCGAGATCGGGAGCTTCTGGCTGCCGCCGGAGGCGACGGGGGCAGGCCTCCGCCAGTGGCGCTCGGAGACGTTCGCCGTCGTCGATCCGTCGGTGCCGCACACCATCGACATCTCTGCCCTGTTCCGTGCCGACGCGAGCGACGTCGTGCGGATCCTGGTGGACGGCGAGCTCGTCTCGGCCTGCTCGGGCGTCACGACCTGGGAGAACTATTTCCGGGTCACTGGCAACGCCACCGACGCGCTGGTCGACGAGCTGACGTTCCGGCTGACCACGAGCGCTCCTTCGGAGAGCGGCGTCGGCTATCTCACGGGGCTTCCGCCCGCTCCGGGGACGGCCGGGAACGGGTTCCTGTTCGCCGACATCGGCTACGAGGTGTTCGACAGCGAGCTCCCGAGCCCGGCGAACCCCGACGAGGAGGTGGCGCCGGAACCCACGGCCACCCCGGACGCGGCGCTCGCCGTAGATCCCGATGCACTCACCGGCGGGGGCACCGTCACGGTCACCGGTTCCGGCTTCCAGGCGGGCGAGGACGTCCTCGCGGTCCTGTACCCCGAGGCGACGCCGCTCGGCTGGCTGACGGCGGACGAGTCGGGAGACGTCGCGGGCGACCTGGACGTCCCGGAGGACGTCGCCCCCGGCGCCAAGGAGATTCAGGTGAGCGGAGCAGCCAGCGACTGCACGGCGCTGGGGTCTCTCGACATTCAGGCGGTCGAGCCCACACCCAGCCCGACCCCAACGCCCACGCCGACACCGGAACCCGCACCGACCGGCGCGCCGACCACGGGTCCCGAACCTTCCGCGGGACCGGCCGACCCGGGCAGCGGCGCGGGCGAGTCGGGCGGCCTCGCCGCGACGGGCAGTTCCTGGGTGACACCGGGTCTGCTCGCGACGGCGCTGCTCGGCACGGGCGCCGTCCTCCTTGCCGTCGCGCGCCGGATGCGCACGTCGAAGGAGCACGGCGCTGCAGCGAGCGGGGGGTCGTGATCCAGCTCTACCCCCTGCGTGACAAGGTGAACGTCACCAACGTCATGGCCGGGTAGCTAGAGCGTCACCTCGCCGACGATCGTCGTGAACGTGTCGCCGCCCACCCACACCTCGCCGTCGGACAGCTTCTCGACGTGGACGCGCCCGGCGCGCCCCAGCGCCGTCCCCTGCGACGCGACGTACGACGACGGCAGCACGTCGCCGGCGAGCCACTGCCCGAGGCCCGCGTTGAGGCTGCCGGTCACCGGGTCCTCCCCCACCCCGATGGACGGGACGAACGCACGCACCTCGACGGCGGGCGCGTCGGCGTCACCGCTCCCGTGACCGCTCGGGTACTCGCCGACGACGCCCAGCTTGAGGTCGCCCATCGCCACGAGGTCCGGCTCCAGGCCGAGCACCGTGCCGGCGTCGCGGAGCTGAACCGCGACCCAGCCCGGACCGTTGTCGACCCAGGCCGAGCGGACGACGTCGGACACCTCCAGGCGCAGCGAGCGCGCGATCTGCTCCACGTCGGCGTCGTCGACGGCGCCCGACCGGGTCAGGGGCGGACCGGCGAACGCGAGGCGCTGCCCCGCGCCCGTGTCCTCGCGCCGCACCCGCACCAGGCCCACGCCGCACTCCTGGACCACGTCCGGCCCGCGGGGCACGCCGCCCGCCTCCAGCCAGGCGTGCGCGGTGCCGAGCGTCGGGTGACCGGCGAACGGCAGCTCGCCGCCCGGCGTCCAGATCCGCACGCGGTAGTCGGCGCCGGCGGTCCGCCCGGCCTCGGTCGGGTCGAGCAGGAACGTGGTCTCGGAGAGGTTGGTCCACCGGGCGAAGGCGGCCAGCTGCTCGTCGGTGAGGCCGTCGGCCCCGTGCACGACGGCGACGGGGTTGCCGCCCGTCGGGGTGGCGGAGAAGACGTTGACCTGACGGAACGGATGACTCATGCCGCCCACGCTACCCAGCCGGCCCCACGTGTCAGACCGCGCCCCACGTGTCAGATGTACAGGACACCCGAGTGACCTGTACATCTGACACGTGCTCGAGGGCTGACAGGTCAGGCCGGGAAGATCTCGTCCAGCTCGGCGAGGTCCTCGGCCGTCGGGGTCCACGTCCAGGCCTGGGCGTTGCCGCGCACCTGCTCGGGCCAGGTGGCGCCGGCGATCACCGACGACACCTCGGGCCGGGACAGCAGCCACGAGAACGCGACGGTGGTCTCGGCGACGCCGCGCTCCCGGCAGAACGCGCCGAACCGGTCGAGCACCGCCCACGGGGCGGTCTCCAGCAGGTCGCGCTTCTGGACCACCAGCCGGGATCCGTCCGGCCGGGCGCCGCCCGTGTACTTGCCGGTGAGCAGACCGTTCGCCAGGGGGAAGAACGGCAGCACGCCGATCCCGTAGGCCCGCGCGGCCGGCAGCACCTCGCGCTCCAGACCCCGACTGAGCAGGGAGTACTGGTTCTGCGCGGAGACGAACCGGGTGCCGCCGGCCGCCCGGGCCACGTGCTCGGCGTCGGCCACCTGCCAGCCGCGGAAGTTCGAGTGGCCCACGTAGCGGACCTTGCCGGAGCGGACGAGGTCGTCCAGGGCGGCGAGCGTCTCGTCGACCGGGGTCGCCGGGTCGGGCGCGTGGAGCTGGTAGAGGTCGATCCAGTCCGTGCCGAGCCGGCGCAGCGACGCCTCGGCCGCCCGCACGATGTACCGGCGCGACCCACGCGCCCCGAAGTCCTGGCCGTTCGCGCCGTGCACGTCGAGCCCGAACTTCGTGGCGATGAGCACGTCGTCGCGGCGCCCCTTGAGCGCGGCGCCGAGGAGCTCCTCGGACAGGCCGGGCCGGGCGCCGTAGGCGTCCGCGGTGTCGAAGAAGGTCACGCCCGCGTCGACCGCGGCGTCGACCAGGGCCGTGGCCCCCTCCGCGGTCTCGGTGACGGTGCCGGGGCGGCCGAGGTTGTTGCACCCCAGGCCGACGACGGGAACGGACAGGCCGGAGCGCCCGAGGCGGCGCAGAGGAAGGTCGGACATGGTCGCACCCTATGCGTCGCGCGGCGCGGCGCGACCGCGGTGCCGGGCCGTCGCGCGCCGCCGGCCGCGCCCGGACGGGTGTCGCGGCCGCCGTACCCTGGACCGGTGACCACAGTCCTCGGCAGGCCGACCGCGGCGCTGCTCCCCGAGGAGTGGGTGCCCCTCGCCGCCGCCCACGCCGAGCGCGCGGACGCGCTCACCGCGGTCTGGCGCGCCGCCCGCGCGGCCGGGCGCAAGCACGCGATCGAGGACTTCCTGTTCACGTACTACCCCACGCGCGTCGCACACCTGCGCCGCTGGCACCCGGGTGCGGGCGTCGCCCTCACGCTGCCCGACGGCGGGGGCGTGCCCGACCCGGAGGACCGCACCGCCTGGCGGTGGCACCGGGTGTCCCGGCCGGACGGCGCCGTGACGCTCGACCTCGACGCGTTCCTCGCCGACCGCGGCGACACCGTGCGGTACGTCCGCGAGCTGCTGTCGGCGACGGCGTCGCGGCCCGGCACGTTCGGCTGCTTCGGGCTGCACGAGTGGGCCATGGTCTACCGCGACCGCGAGGCGGGCCGCGACCAGCGGCACCCGCTGCCGCTCCGGCTCGGGCACGAGGGCACGGACGCCGTGGTCGAGGCCAACCCCGTGCGCTGCTCGCACTTCGACGCGTTCCGGTTCTTCACGCCGGAGGCGACGTCGCGCAACCAGCTCCAGCCGACGCGCGCCGCCCAGGTCGGCATGGAGCAGCCGGGCTGCCTGCACGCCAACATGGACCTCTACAAGTGGTGCCTCAAGCTCGGCCCGGCCGTGCCCGGCGACCTGCTGCTCGACGCGTTCGAGCTGGCCCGCGACATCCGCTGGACCGACATGGCGGCCTCCCCGTACGACGTCTCCGAGTACGGCGTGGCCGCCGTCCGGATCGAGACGCCCGACGGCAAGGCCGAGTACGTGCGCCGGCAGCGCGACTTCGCGCGCCGGTCCGGCGCGCTCCGGCAGCGCCTGCTCCAGGCCTGTGACGCGGTGCTCGGCACGCCGTAACCGGCGCCGATCCGCGGATCTCGGGCCCGCGCGAGTACGTAGTTGCCCTACTTGTCGCCGGGTCCTCCCCCTTTCTAGCGTCGTGTCTGTCGCACCCGAGCACTCAGGAGCACTCCAGGAAGTTCCCAAGTTCGTAGTTCCCCACTACAGATCACGAGGTGAGCCCCATGAGAGTCACCGCACCGCAGACACCCGTCGTCAGAGTCCTGCTCGGCGTCCTCGCCGTCCTGGCCCTGACCCTGACGGCGCTGGTCGCCACGCCGAACGCCCTGACCCCCAGGGCCGAGGCCCACGGCTGGGTCGTCTCACCACCGAGCCGGCAGGACCACTGCGCCAAGCGGACCGTGAGCTGGTCCTGCAACGGCGTCGAATGGGAGCCGCAGAGCGTGGAGGCACCGAAGGGGTCGAAGCTCTGTTCGGGCGGCAGCCGCTTCACCACGCTGGACAACAGCTCCCTTGCCTGGCCCCGTACCAGCATCAGCAGCACGCACACCTTCCGGTGGACCCTGACGGCCTTCCACCGGACGGCCAGCTGGGAGTACTTCGTGGACGGTCAGCTCTTCAAGACGGTGAACGACAACGGGGCCACACCGCCCGCGACCGTCACGCACACCCTCACGGGCCTGCCGAGCGGCAACCACACGATCCTCGCCCGGTGGAACGTGTACGACACCGCCATGGCGTTCTACGCCTGCATGGACGTCAACATCGGTGGTGGCAGCCCGAGCGCCGGCCAGACGGCGGTCGACGGGCGCCTGCTGGCCGCCCAGCTGTGACCGTTCGCCGGTAGACGGCCGCCAGGAACGACGGCCGGAACGGCCGGTCTCCACCGCCGGGGAGGCCGGCCGTTCGCCTGTCCTACGACAGACGACCGCGTGACTGACTCGCCGCGCGGAATGCGGCGAGTCAGTCGCTCGGTCGGACTGCCCCGCTGACTCGGCGAGCGCGGTGCGGTGAGTCAGATGGCCGGTCCTGATCACGTGCGTGACGACCCGTTCGGGCACCCACGGCCGAAAATACGGGGAACCGCGTACGAATTCACCCTCATTGTCAGCAAAGCGACCATTTCCTAGGTTCGATGCCCACCCGGAAAATTTCACCCGCTCGACGCGGACGCGGCCCACCCACCCCAGGGCCTCGCCCGGGCCGGGCGTCCCGCTCGCACAACGGAAGGCATCACCGTGAACCGTGCACGAACCGCCAGCCCGCAGACCCGCCTCCTGCTCTCCGCGCTCGCCGCCCTGGCACTCGCGGCGGCTTTCCTCACTGCCGCCCCCAGCGCGCTGCTGCCGCAGGCGCAGGCCCACGGCTGGATCACCAGCCCGCCGAGCCGCGCGGACCACTGCGCCACCGGCGCCGTGAGCTTCGACTGCGGCGGCCTCCAGTACGAGCCGCAGAGCATCGAGGCCCCGAAGGGCTCCACGCAGTGCTCGGGCGGCAGCGGCTTCACCGTGGTCGACGACGACTCGCTGCCCTGGCCGCGCACCACCATCGGCGGCGACACCACGTTCCGCTGGCAGATCACCGCCCGGCACGCCACCTCCACGTGGGAGTACTTCGTGGACGGCCAGCTCTTCAAGACCGTGGACGACGGCGGCGCCCAGCCCGGCGCGACCGTCGAGCACACCCTGACCGGCCTGCCCGCCGGCGACCACACGATCTTCGCCCGCTGGAACATCGCCAACACCGTCAACGCGTTCTACCAGTGCGTCGACGTCACGGTGACCGGCGCCGCCGCGGCCGACGCCGGCGCGGACACGCAGGCGCCCACCGCCCTCGGCACGCGCGGGGCGCTGACCGCCGTCTGACGCCCGGGAACCACCCGGGGCCGGGTGCCCGACGCCGATCCGCGCGCCGGCCACCCGGCCCCACCGTGTCGACCAGTACCCGGCAGCGTCGAGAACGGGGAGCCATTTTTCACCCGCTCTATGGGACGATGATGGCGTGTCGAGCGCACTGGTCGGCATCAGTCCGACCCCTGTCGAAGTACCGCCCGTCGTGCACGACCTGGCCGGACGACTGCGGCCCGTCGCGACGGTCGTTCCCGTGTGGCGCAACGAGTACGGCGGTCTCACCGCGCGGCTCGAGGACCCACGGCGGGAGACCGGTCCGACGTCGGACACCGCCGGGCGGAGCGCGTACCTCAAGTGGGTCCCCCGCGCCTCGGCCTGCCCGGACCCGTTCGCCGAGGCGGACCGGCTGACCTGGGCCGGATCGTTCACGGCGGTGCCCCGCGTGCTCGCCGTGGGACGCGACCCGCACGGCTCCTGGCTGCTCACCGAGACCGTCGAGGTGGGCGGCACGCTCGCGACGTCCGCCATCGAACCCCGCTGGCGCGCCCTCGCGAAGCGTTCGGCGATCGCCGTCGGCCTGGGCCTGCGCCGGTTCCACGACGCGCTCCCCACCGACACCTGCCCGTTCGTCCGCACGGCGGAGCTGCGCGTCGCCGCCCTCACGACCACGACCGGCGCGGCGTCCCGGGCGCCGATCGCGACGACGCTGGGCAGCCCGCCGCCGGTGGACCGGCTGGTCGTGTGCCACGGCGACGCGACCGTGCCCAACACGCTGCTGGACCGCGGCGGCCGGTTCGCGGCCCACGTCGACGTCGGGGACCTGGGCGTGGCCGACCGCTGGTCCGACATCGCGGTGACCACGCGCAGCGTCACCCGCCGCTACGGCCCAGGACTGGAGCCGCTGGTCCTGGCCGCCTACGGCGTCGCGCCCGACCCCGAACGCACCACCTACTACCGCGCCCTCTGGGACGCCGAGGAGGCGCTCCGGGTGCGGCGCGTCGGGCAGCAGCCCGGCCCGCGCCGCCCCGACCAGCGAGATCCCGGCCGACGAGGTCCCGGCCGGCGACGTCACCTGCGGCCCGCGTCGTAGACGCGGTGCATCACCAGCTCGATCGGGCCCCGCGGCCATCTGCGCAGCCACAGGGGCGCCGCCACCATCAGCGTCAGCGAGATGCCCGCCCAGATCAGCACGACCTGCCACGGCTCGCCTCCGGCGAGGCCGAGACCCCAGTCGAAGCAGATCACCGAGGCGAGCACGTTCTGCAGCACGTAGCAGGACAGCGCCGTCCGCCCGACCCCCTCGACGCCGCGCCGCAGCAGGCTCGGCGAGCCGCCCGGCCGCAGACGGGCGACGAGCGTCGTACCCAGGGCGAGGATCCCCAGCGCCACCAGCGGCGGGACCAGGTAGCGGTCCACGAGGACCCAGCCCGGCCCGGCCCACGTGGTCAGCGCGTTCAGCGGCACACCGGCCCCCAGCCCGATCCACGCGAGCCGACGACGCAGCCGCGCCCCCTCCTCCGTCGTCGAGAACATCCCGGCGCGGACGAGCCGTGAGCCCACGAGGAACAGCACCGTGGCCGACGGCACGATGAGGAGCAGCTCGATCCGGAACACGTCCATGTGCGTGAGCCGCAGCACCACCTGGTCCAGCCAGCTCGCGGTCGACAGGCTCGCTGCGCCGTCGCCCGCGGCGGCCGACGCGCCCTGCCCGCCCCGCTGGCCCTGTCCGCCCTGCTGTCCGCCTCCCGCGTCCGAGGTGCTGACCAGCAGTGCGGTGAGCGCCACGATCGCCGCGACGTAGACGCCGGCCACCACGCCGCCCCAGGCACGCACCACCCGGTCGCTGCGTCCGACCAGGTAGGCGGCGAGCAGCGACGCGATCGCGTACCCCATCAGCACGTCGAACTCGAAGACCAGCACGTAGTGCAGCAGGCCCTCGACGAAGAGGATCGCGGCCCGGAGCACGTACCGGCCGGGCCACGGCAGGCCCCGCCGCACCATGGAGCGGTACTGCAGCTCGAGCCCCACCCCGAAGAGCAGGGTGAGCAGTGCGAGGAACTTCCCGTTGGACAGCGCCTGCAGCACGGTCCGCACCGAGTCGTCGGTGGCGAAGCCGTCCGAGAGCCACGCCGCCGGACCGCCCGGGGTGGTGAACAGCCAGATGTTGCTCGCGAGGGTGCCGAGGATCGCGATCCCGCGCAGCACGTCGAGCGCGAGGATCCGGCCGCTCGCGCCCGTGGGAACGACGGCGGACGGCGGGGTCCGCGACACGACGGTCGAGGTTGGTGTGGCCGTGCTCGACGGCTGGTTGGCGGGCATTTCCCGAGCCTGTCGCGGTCCGGGCACCACGGCGTCGGCCATCCGGCCGATCTCCGCACGGCGGCATACATCGTTCGGCGGAGGCCGGTTCGGCGGAGGCCGGTTCGGAGGAGGCCGGTTCGGCGGACACGGACGGCGCACCCGGACGGCGCACCCGGAATTCACCTCGTGGTCACGGGGCCCGGTCTGCCACCCTGGGCCCATGACGATCCCCGCCGAAGCGGTCTCGGTGCCCGACGTCGTGCGCGAGCTGGCCGGCGACGGAGTCATCACGCCGGCCTGGCGCAACGAGCTGGGCGGCCTGACCTTCCGGGTCGACCGCTCGCCACAGCCCACGACGCACCCCGCGACAGACCCGACGCCGTCGTCCACCTGCTACGTCAAGTGGATGCCCTTCTCGGACCGGGCCACGACGGAACGGGTCGACCTGGCGAACGAGGCCGCGCGGATGCGCTGGGCCGAGACCTGGACGCCGGTGCCGCACGTCCTCGACGTCGGCTCCGACGAGCAGGCGAAGTGGCTGGTCACGGCCGCGATGCCCGCACGCTCCGCCGTCGACCCGCGGTGGCTCGCCGAGCCCGAGACGGCGGCCCGGGCCATCGGTGCCGGGCTCCGCGCGCTGCACGAGGCGCTGCCCGTCGACGAGTGCCCGTGGACCTGGAGCATCGAGGACCGGATGGCGATCGCCGAGGACCGGGCGGCCCGGGGCCACGCCGCCGACGGGTGGTCGGCCGAGGCGCGGGCGCGCCTCCTGGACGCACCCGAGCACGACCGGGTCGTCGTCTGCCACGGCGACGCCTGCGCGCCCAACACCCTGCTCGCCGACGACGGCACGTGGGCCGGCCACGTGGACCTCGGCGGGCTCGGCGTCGCCGACCGCTGGGCCGACCTCGCCGTCGCGACCTACAGCCTGGGGTGGAACTACGGCCCCGGGTACGACCACCTGGTCTACGAGGCGTACGGGATCGACGAGGACCCGGACCGGGTGGCCTGGTACCGCCTCCTGTGGGACCTCGGATGAGCGGGACCGACCGCGAGACCGGGGCCGGGACGGGGACCGTCACCCCGGGCCTGCTCGTCGTGACCGGTCCGCCCGGCTCCGGCAAGTCCACGGTGTCCGAGGCCCTGGCCGACCGCTGGGAGCCGAGCGTCCTGGTGGAGGGCGACGCGTTCTTCCGCTTCCTGCGGCGCGGGATGATCCCGCCGTGGCTCCCGGAGTCGCACGCCCAGAACGACACGACGGTCCGCGCGGCGGCGGCCGCCGCGGGCGGTTTCGCCGCCGGGGGCATGGCCGTGGTCTACGACGGCGTGATTGGGCCGTGGTTCCTGCCCACGTTCGCACGGCTCGCCGGCGTCGCGGTGCTCGACTACGTGGTGCTGCTGCCGCCCGCGGAGGTCTGCCTCAAGCGGGTCGAGACGCGCACCGGCCACGGCTTCACGGACCTCGACGCCGCGCAGCACATGCACGACGACTTCGTCCGGGCGACGACGTCGCGCCCCGACGCGGCCGGCGCCGGTGGCCCGGACGCCCCACCCGGGGCCGTGCTGACCGACCTGCCGGACGACGTCGCGGGGGTGGCCGACGCGATCGTCGCGGCCATGGCCTCGGGTCGCTCCCGCTACGCCGTCGACACCTGATCCGCGCGCCGGGCCCGGTGGGCGGCCTGGGCGTTGCGGTTGCTGCAGGTCGTGGAGCAGTAGCGCCGCGACCGGTTGCGGGACAGGTCCAGGACGATCCCCGCGCAGTCGTCGTCGGCGCACACCGCGAGGCGGGAGAGCTCGTCGTCCCGGATCACGTCGATCATCGCCATCGCCGTCTCGACCAGGATGCGCGTGGCGAGCGGCGCGTCGCTCGGCACGGCGTGGATGTGCCAGTCGGCCGGCGGGTGCCGAACGAGCTGCGGGACCGCGCCGGCGGTGGACAGCATGTCGTTCACCAGCGCGACGGCCGCGTCGCGGTCGGCGGTGAGCAGCTCACGCAGCCGCGGCTGCAGCCCGAGCACCTCCTCCAGCTCGGCCTGCGTGCTGTCGTGCCGACCCGTGTAGCCCTGCCCGGCGAAGAACGCGTCGAGGTCGGCCACCGTCTCGATCGTGACCGGTGGCTCGCCCGCGTTCACGAGCACGACGGCGGCCTGGAGCGACTCCTCGGTGTCATGAGTGAAAACCACGTTGACACATTACTCGCTCCACCCGTAGCGTCAGGACCCATGGGCGCTGTGACACCTGACATCAACGGCTCGGTCCCCGGCGGGCCGAGCCTCGGCGGGCCGGCGCCGCGCGGGTTCCGCGCGTTCCGTGCCGTCCGGTCCGGACCGTCGCGCCACCTCGCCCTGGGACTGGTGTTCGCCGGCGCCTCGGCCGTGGCGTTCAGCCTGTCCGGGGTGTTCGCCAGCGGACTCCTGGACACGGGCTGGAGCCCCGGCGCGATGGTGCTGGTCCGCGTGGCGATCGCCACGCTGGTGGTGCTGCCGCTCGGCATCGTGTCGCTGCGCGGCGACTGGCGGCCGGTCCGCCGCAACCTCGGGCTCATCGCGGTCTACGGCGCGGTGTCCGTCGCGGGCTGCCAGTTCGCCTACTTCTCGGCGGTGCAGCACATGCCCGTCGGGCCGGCCCTGCTCATCGAGTACACGGCGCCGGCCGCCGTGGTGCTCTGGTTCTGGCTCCGGCACGGTCAGCGCCCGACGAGGGCGACGATCGGCGGCACGCTGCTCGCCGCCGTCGGCCTCGTGCTCGTGCTGAACCTGGTCTCGGGCGCCCCGGGCGCCACGGCCGTCGACCCGGTCGGCATCGCCTGGGCCCTGGTCGCGATGCTCGGCGTCTCGACGTACTTCGTCATCAACGCGAACGTCGACACCGGCCTGCCGCCGCTCGCCCTGGCGGCCGGCGGCCTGACGACCGCGACCGTGGCCCTGGGCCTGCTCGGCGTGACCGGGCTCATGCCGCTGGAGTACAGCACGGCCTCCCCGGTCTACGCGGGCACGGCGGTGCCGTGGTGGCTGCCGCTGGTCGGCCTCGGCGTCGTCACCGCCGCGTTCGCCTACGTCGCCGGCATCGCGGCGGGCCGGCTCCTCGGCCCGCGGCTGTCCTCCTTCGTCGGGCTCTTCGAGGTCGTCTCCGCCATCGGCTTCGCCTGGCTGCTGCTCGGCGAGCTGCCGCAGCCGGTCCAGCTCGTGGGCGGCGTGCTGATCCTCGCCGGCGTGATCGCGGTCCAGGCCGGCGAGAAGCGGGTCGACGCCGCCCCCGCGGACGACCAGCCGGACGCCGTCGCCCGGACGACCCCCGCGTAGCCGGACGACCGGCGGACATCGCTGCCCCGCTTCACCCGCCTGCAAGAATGGGCAGCACCATGACCGCGCCCTCCTCGACAACGTCGACAACCTCGACCGCCCCCTCCGCCACCGACCGGCCCGCCTCGTCGTCGGGCGCCCCGAAGCCCGCGGGGACCCTGATCCCCTACCTGCCCGCGCCCACGGGCAAGGACCCCGACCCGGACGTCCTGTTCGAGAAGTTCGGCGAGTGGGCCGCGGCGGGCGGGCGCGCGCTCTACCCGCACCAGGAGGAGGCCCTCCTGGAGGTCATGACGGGGTCCCACGTGGTCCTCGCGACGCCCACGGGCTCCGGCAAGTCGATGGTCGCGATGGGCGCGCAGTTCGCCGCCCTGGCCGCCCACCGGTCCGGGCGCGGCGGCCGCACGTACTACACGGCTCCGCTCAAGGCGCTGGTGAGCGAGAAGTTCTTCGACCTGGTCGCCGCCTTCGGCTCCAAGAACGTCGGCATGATGACGGGCGACTCCGCCGTCAACCCGGACGCCCCGATCATCTGCTGCACCGCGGAGATCCTCGCGAACCTCGCGCTGCGCCGCGGCGACGCCGCGGACGAGACCGACACCGCCGCGGACGACGACGCCATCGCGCAGGTCGTCATGGACGAGTTCCACTACTACGGCGACCCGCAGCGCGGCTGGGCCTGGCAGGTGCCGCTGCTGGAGCTCACGAACACGCAGTTCATCCTGATGAGCGCCACCCTCGGTGACACCACCCGCCTGCGCGAAGACCTCGAGGAGCGCACCGGGCGGCCCGTCGCGGAGGTCGCGGGCGCCGAGCGCCCCGTGCCGCTCACCTTCTCCTACGTGGTGGAGCCGCTCACCGAGGTGATCCAGGAGCTGGTGACCACGCACCGCGCCCCGGTGTACGTCGTGCACTTCACGCAGAAGGACGCCGTCGACCGGGCACAGTCGCTGCTGTCGATGAACGTCTCCAGCAAGTCCGAGAAGGAGGCGATCATCGCGGAGATGGGCGCCTTCCGGTTCGGCACCGGGTTCGGCAAGATCCTCAGCAAGTTCCTGCGGCACGGCGTGGGCGTGCACCACGCGGGCATGCTGCCCAAGTACCGCCGCCTCGTGGAGCGCCTCACGCAGAAGGGCCTGCTCAAGGTCGTGTGCGGCACCGACACCCTCGGCGTCGGCATCAACGTGCCGATCCGCACCGTGCTCCTGACCAGCCTCGTCAAGTTCGACGGCGAGCGCATGCGCCACCTCAGCGCGCGCGAGTTCCACCAGATCGCGGGCCGCGCGGGCCGCGCCGGGTACGACACCGTGGGCGAGGTGCTCGTCATGGCGCCCGAGCACGTCATCGAGAACCGGAAGATCCTGGCCAAGGCCGGCGACGACCCGAAGAAGCTCAAGAAGATCGTGCGCAAGAAGGCGCCGTCGGGCTCCGTGAACTGGACCGACGCCACGTTCGAGCGCCTGCGCGACGCCGATCCCGAGCCCCTGGTCTCCCAGTTCCGCGTGAACCACGCGATGGTGCTCAACGTGCTGGCCCGCGCGTCCAGCCACGGCGCTGGGCACAGCGGCGCGACCGACCCCGTGGACGCGATGCGCCACCTCCTGACCGCCAACCACGACTCGGAGACGCAGCAGGCCGAGCACGTGCGGCAGGCGTTCCGCATCTACCGCTCGCTGCGGCTCGCGGGCGTCGTGGAGAAGGTCCGGGTGCCCGACGGCGACGGCCGGCTCCGCCCGTCGGCCCGCCTCATGGTGGACCTCCCCCGCGACTTCGCGCTGAACCAGCCGCTGTCTCCGTTCGCCCTGGCGGCCATGGACCTGCTCGACGTCGAGAGCCCGACGCACGCCCTCGACGTCGTCTCTGTCATCGAGGCGACCCTCGACGACCCGCGCCAGGTGCTCATGGGCCAGCAGAACCGGGCACGCGGCGAGGCGGTCGCCGCCATGAAGGCCGAGGGGCTCGAGTACGAGGAGCGCATGGAGCTGCTGGAAGAGGTCACGTGGCCCAAGCCGCTGGCCGACCTCCTGGAGCCGGCGTTCCAGACCTACCGCCGCACCAACCCGTGGGTCGCGGACGCCGAGCTGTCGCCCAAGTCCGTGGTGCGCGACATGGTCGAGAAGGCCATGACGTTCGCCGAGATCGTCAGCGTGTACGGGCTGGAGCGCACCGAGGGCGTGGTGCTGCGCTACCTCGCCGACGCGTTCCGGGCCGTGCGCCAGGTGGTCCCCGACGAGCACCGCACCGAGGAGGTGCAGGAGATCATCGAGTGGCTCGGCGAGCTCGTGCGCGGCGTGGACTCCTCCTTGCTCGACGAGTGGGAGCGCTTGGCCAACCCTGTGGACGACGACGCCGACCTCGTGACGGACGGCGAGCTGGCCGACGCCGGCGCCGAGGCGCCCGCCCGGCCCGTCACCGGCAACCCGCGCGCGTTCCGGCGCCTGGTCCGCAACGCGATGTTCCGGCGCGTCGAGCTCGTCGCCCGCGAGGCCTACCCGGCGCTGGCCGCGCTCGACCAGGGCTGGGACGCCGACGCCTGGGGCGACGCCCTGGACCCGCTGTTCGAGGAGCAGGGCGACGACGCCGTCGGCATCGGCCCGGAGGCCCGCTCGGCCGCGCTGCTCACGATCCTCGAACCTGGCGCGGAGCTGCCGACCAGCAGCGCGGGCCCGGGCGGGCCGGACGGAGAGACCGGCCGCGTCGAGCCCGGCACCTGGTGGGTGCGGCAGGTGCTCGACGACGCCGACCGCAACCGCGACTGGGCCATCACCGCGCGGGTCGACCTGGCGGCGAGCGACGAGGCCGGCGAGGTCGTGCTGACGGTGGTCGCCGTCGGCCAGATCTAGGCGCCGCGGGAAGATTTCCCGGGCGATTTACCGTCTATTTACCCAAGTTCGGCCGTGGCATAAACTCCGGTATTGAAGATCCGGTCAGCAGTGCCGCACCGGCACTGCCTGGACACAGGAGTGCCAATGACGACGCACCTGCCCTCTCCCGACCGCTCCAGCCACCGCTACCGACACCCGTCCGCCCGCAGGACCCTCGGCCTGCTCGTCTCGACCTGCCTCGCCGCCGCCACGGCCGTCGCGGCGGCGGGGCCGGCGGGCGCGGCTCCCCTGACCGCCGACGGCCCCGGCGTCGGCACCCCGTGGGTCGTGACCCTCGGGGACTCCTACATCTCCGGCGAGGCCGGCCGCTGGGCCGGCAGCTCCAACAGCGACTCCGACCGGGCCGACGC
This sequence comes from Promicromonospora sp. NPDC050262, assembly GCF_040655935.1. NCBI lineage: Bacteria > Bacillati > Actinomycetota > Actinomycetes > Micrococcales > Promicromonosporaceae > Promicromonospora > Promicromonospora sp. NPDC050262. Next base: position 272,446 of record NZ_JBFAKX010000008.1, read on the forward strand.
CCTGGGGCCGACCGCCTACTACGACAACGCCGGCGGGACGGGCGAGACCATCGCGCGCTGCCACCGTGCCTCCTCCGCCGAGGCACACATCGGCGGCGGCGTGAACGGCCTCAACCTCGCCTGCAGCGGGGCCACGACCGCCACCTCGACCGGCACGTACTTCAAGCCGGGCATCGACTTCTACGGGGGCTCCGCCGGGAAGGGCCAGGCCCGCATGCTCCAGGAGGCAGCCGCCACCAGGAACGTCCGCATGGTTGTCGTCTCGATCGGCGGGAACGACTTCCAGTTCGCGAGCGTCGTCCAGAGCTGCGTCGTCAACTTCCTCACGTCGCCGACCTGGTGGAAGAACTACTGCCACGACGACAGCTCGGTCACGGCCAACTTCACCGCCTCGAACGTCGCCACGATCCGGGCCCGGGTGGCGGGCGCGCTCCGCAACGTCGCGACCGCGATGAGCAACGCCGGGTACAGCACCGGCCAGTGGACCCTCGTGGTCCAGACCTACCCGTCGCCCGTGCCGAACGGCTCCGGGATCCGCTACTCGGAGTCCGGGTACACGCGCCAGTCCACCGGCGGGTGCGGCCTCTGGAACCAGGACGCCGACTGGGCCAACTCCACGGCCCTGCCCACCATCAACGGCGCGCTGCTGGGCGCCGCCTCCGACGTCGGGCTGCCGAACGTCCGCACCCTCGACATGACGCACGCGTTCGACGGCAAGCGGTTGTGCGAGACCGGGGTCGGTCTCTACGAGGAGGTAGGCCTGCCGAGCTGGCAGTCGCCCGGCGCGGTCGACCGGACCGAGTGGGTCAACCAGATCCGGACGGTCAGCACGATCGGCGACTCGCCCTACTACGTCCAGGAGTCGCTGCACCCCAGCTACTGGGGGCAGCTCGCGATGCGCAACTGCCTGCGCCAGGTCTGGAACGCCGGCAACCCGCGCAGCGGAAGCTGCACGGTCGGCAATCTCGGCACGGCGAAGCTGAGCCCGACGGGCGAACCGGTCATGTCGCTCCGCTGACCCGCTCCGCTCCGGAGGTGTCAGACGTACAGGTCACCGGGGTGACCTGTACCCGGTGCCGGTCCACGATGGTGACGAGCTGGTCGTCCTTCTGCTCGAAGCGGATGAGCCCGGACAGCACCTGCGGGGACAGCTGCGGCTGCT